>NZ_JBNPWQ010000016.1:0-135183 GCF_050433745.1 Sphingobacterium sp. HSC-15S19 | reverse complement strand
CTTTCGCGGTGTAAGAGACACCACATTCTTCCTATATAGAGTAATGAAATTGTATGCTTAAAAACTTCTCCTCCCCCAAACTTTCGGTATGATCCTGTTTTAGTACCTACCTTGATTAGCCATAATCCGGAACTTGAGGCGATCTTCAGGTCAGATGCAGCATAGACGAACAAAAAAAGCCTCTTTACAGTAAGTAAAGAGGCTTTTAGTACCCGGAGCCGAAATACTATAGAATCTAATAATCAATTACTTAACTCTGTTGTCTACGAATTGTCTACAAATTTTATCAATTTGAGCTATTCTTTTTGTCTATCATTTCTAAAATACATTTCATATATCGTCTCAACATCTCTGAATCGTGTTCGGAAATAGTGCTGTCATACACAAATAATCTAAACTCTTTAATCTTTGTCTTCGAAAATAGATATGCTTCTGCCTCAGAAATTTCAACAACTGCAGAATAATTGTATCCATATTCTCCTACTTCGACATCAATAGGCCCAACAGATTTTTTAGTAATTACTTTGTCGTCTTCCAAGAGAAGTTTAACTTCATTTTCGCCCACATTCACAGTAGATCCGGATGTAGATAAATACAATGAAATTACTGCAGGCTTTCCTTTTTCAGTAGTAACATATAGATCGTAACCACGTCCCCTTTTGTATGGTATAGTATATCTTTTTGACTTAGTGAACTTGTCTTGGGATACCGTTATTTTATCGCATATAGAAGACGAACTATAATCTATGTCTTGAACCATGAAAGGAAACCAATTGCTCATGTTTTGGTGATAAAGAAAATAACGAACTTGACCAGCGTCTCCAAGTAGCGTCATCAATATTTTACCGTCTCCTAAATCCTCAATTTCAGCAACAGAAAATTTAATATTCGATAGTTCTTCAGATTTTAATGATTTAGATCTAGTTCCTGTAACAGCATCCTGCTTCGACAAAAAAACAAACGACCAATTACCTTTAGGATATGAGCTGTCAAATGTGAAATGTGTGTTCAAATAAAGGTAATAATCATTACCCAGATGATAACTTGATCCCATCCCCACCCTCTGGTATCCTTGACCAAAAGATAATACCGTACAAAGAAGTACAAAAATTAATATCGAAATCCTTTTCATAATTTTTATTAGGTGTTTGCTACTTTCTCCAATAAAGCGACATATTTTTTATTAATGACATCTTTCTCCTTTAGAGCATCCAAATAAAGCGCCTTATAATCCTCGCTTTGTGATGGTACTGTTGTTTCAATAGAATTTTCGCTAAAAGGATCTCCATTACCCAATAGTAGCCATTCAGACCTTACTTCTGGATACAATTCACATATTGCTAAAATCAATTCTGTTGAAGGTATTGGATATTTATTGCTTCGAAGATCTGGGTTGAAAATTCTATTTAAGGTTTGCTTATTGAATCCTAACAATCCGGCAAAGTGAGATACGTTCCCTTTAGTATAATGGTTTATCAGAAAATTAATTCTCTGAGCAATAGGATGTTGCATTTTATTTCATAATAAAAAGTAATTCATGCTTGACAAATTGTAAAACATGTTGTACTTTTGATGTATAACATAACAAAACATAGTTGTAAGGTCTTACTTGCAGGACCGACCTTGCAACTATATATTTTAAAACCCTCTTTGTCATAGTTAATAACTATGTGTTAAGAAGTATGACAAAGGTAAAACAATTTTTCACTATGTCAAACTTGTTGAACCAACAAAATTTAAAAGTTGATCCAGAAGAAATCGTTTTCTTCTTTAAAAACTGTGATGGAAACGTAAAAAATGTAATCTACGAAAGACTTAAAAAAAACCACCCTACTATTAGTAAAAGACTAATAGACAAAGAGGTTACAAAGTTGAAAAAGCTCTATAATCCATTAATTATTATGGAAGTTAGAACATTTCTTCGTGAACAATACGGCAAAGAATACAAGCCATCTAACGACAAAACTGTGACAATATGATTACACAATTGTACGATAGAAGCAACAGGAAGCTTGTTTTGCTCTACCCGACATTTTCCAATATCGATCCGAAAGGATTCTTAGATGTACTACCCGAAGCGGTGCAATCTATCGTAAGTAGTGAAAATGCAAAGTTTATTTACCATGTACTTTATGTTTTTATTCAAGAAAGAAAAACGTTCCACTGGCTCAATGAATCTGATAAAAAATTAGGGATTCAAATCAAGGCTATTGAATCACTGGTATCAAAAATTAAAGGAGAGCAATTGCCGAAAATTGTGGCCCTTGTTTCAAAAAACCATTTTACCCTTTATGATATCGCACCATCTGCAGACACTAATTTTTACAGCGACTTTATCACCAAAGTTTTTCCGGTGATACACTGGTGCAAACAGATGGATACCATGCTGAACAAAACACCAGTGAAGCGGAACCCGTGTCAAGGTAGGCAAGGCTAAGACCGTTCTTTTTTGCCTTTATTCCACCCACTTAGCCGGGTGGCTTTACGAATCATTATCCAAAACAGAAACCACACATGAATACATCAGTAGTTTTTATAGCTGGGCCTATGGAAGGCTTCCAGCACTTTAATAGTATCCAATTTTCAACCGTAGATCAAGAGTTGAAAAACAAAGGTTTTATAACTCGTAGCCCCTTTTCATTCGACGGCACCATCGGCGCAAAGTCTTTCGAAGACGGTTCGATACAGCGCCATGCCCTTCAAATGATGGCAAATGAATGTACTGATATGCTTTGTTTGCCCCAGTGGAGACAGGATAAATTTTGTAAGATCGTTGTCGATGCCGCCACACATTGCGGAATTAATGTGTATGAAAACATTGAAGATCTAATCGCTAAATACACAAACGAAACCTAGTCATGAATCCCGAAGTAAACGAATATTTCGGCGTCATAGTGACTTCGATAATCCTATTATTCTTGGCCGCAATTTTAGCGTCATGCCTTTTTATCCTGAAAAACAAAGACGAATTCAATGAAAACGAATAATATAACTATAGATCAAATCATATTGCTGCTGCACTCGGAAAATCAGAGACAACAGATAATCATTACTGTAATGCTAATTGTAATTATGGTTTTAGTGATCTGGTTGGCGGTATACGTTTCAAAATATAGATCTGCTAGTTTAGAACTGGCTAAGATCAAATTTAACCGTAATCCCCCGCCCCCCTTAAGACGTGAAAAGGCTGGAAATGTAATCCTTCCAGAACCCCCATCAGTTAGCAGACCAAATAACTTTTAAAACATGGCATTCGATATAGATCAAATATTTAAAGAGACAAACGGCGGGCTAGATATCATTCGGTGGTATGTATCTAATATCGATGATTTCGTGGGTACGAATAAGCATTTTCGTATGCGTGACGAAAAATCGGAATCCTGTTCTATTAAGCTGGCTAATGACGGCCGCTATTTAGTTACTGATTTCGGTGGCGATGGTAAAACGCGTAATGCGATTGAGGTTGTAAGGCATGAAGAACGATGCACCTTTGGGGAAGCCTTAAGGATGATCGTCACCCGTGAAAATCTTTCGATGTCTCAAAACGTGGAATCGATGTATACATCGAAGATTCGTAAAAAAGATGCTGAACCAAACGAACCAGACGGACATTGGGACTTCGAATATCTTGAAAAATGGCCCGACACCTGGATTGATATTATATTCTCCAGATACACCATTGCAGATGTTGAGTATACGCACAAGCACATCAAAGAAGAAGATCGCCAACGTGCCGTATATGATTCGTTAGCATTGTTGCTTACGAATCAGAACTGGCATCCAATGAAATCGTATTCAAGGGTAAAGGATCGCCAGCGAGTGACGGTTGAATCGCAAGATCACTATCCAATTATTGGCATTGAAGAAGAATCGGTAATCGATGGAAAAAAAACGAAGTGGAAAAAGATATATCAGCCTAAAAACAAAGTCAAAAAGTACCGTTTCATGTATCATAATGGAGCGGACAAAAACTTTCTTCATGGACTTGCACAGGCAAAGGCCAAACTTGAAAAGCTTAGGGATCAAAAGCAAAAGGAAAATAAAACCGACGAAACTTTTGAACGTGAGAAAGTAAAATTTGACAACATCTTTCTTAGCACTGGCGGATCTGACGCCATGAATAAAACGGCAATAGGTTACGAATGTGTATATGGATCATCTGAGTATTTTAAGCTAACAAAAGAGCAGCTAAAAGAACTCAGATCTTTAGCCCATAATATTCTCACTTGTCCTGATCTGGATCATACAGGTCAGCGTCAGAATTTGGCATTATGCCTAACAACTACGTCAGAGCATTTTTTGGACATTAAAACGGTCGATCTCCCGCAGAGTCTAAAAACAAACTCGGATCAGTATTTAAGGAGCTGTAAAGATGTTAGGGATTACCTCAATTATTTTAGTGCCTTTTCGTTTCGGAATTTGGTACGCATGGCCAAACCGCTTCGTTTCTGGGACTCGCATCAAGCAGTGGACCGTGAAGGTTTGGCGAAAATAAAGTTCGGTAAGCCAGTATATGAATACAAAATTTCGGTTGAACGGATGCTTAATTTTCTGATCAAAAACGGCTTTGGCAGATTTGAGACAATGCCAGAAGTGATCGAGTATGTGCATATTGACAAATCAGTAGTTAAAACAGTAAAGCCCGACCAAATTAAAGCGTTCGTAGTAGGTTTTCTACGCAGTCGATTCATGGAAGAAGGACTGATCGACACCGTACACAAGTCACCTATTCTATCGGAAGCACATTTTACACAATTGCCAGACCTTGAACTGGACTTTAGGGACAGCTGGTCAAATTGTCAGTTGATGTTTTTCCCAAACAAGTTTCTCCGGGTAGACCAAAATGAAATTGCAGAAATCAAGGGCAGCACGTCAGAAAATTTCGTTTGGGATACAAAGATTGTTCAAAAACCATTTAAGCGATTAATTAAGGAACCTATTTTCGAGATCACAAAAGAAGAAAACAAGTTTCGGCTTAAGATCAATAACAAGGATTGCCTTTTTCTTCGATTCTTGACACAAACCTCACGGGTACACTGGCGTACTGAACTTGAAGATAATTTAGATGACTTATCTGATGCAGAACGCGAAAGGTACCTACAGGAAAACAGATTCAATATTGCTGGCCCTAATCTTACGGATACAGAAAGATATGAGCAGGAATTGCATCTGATGTCAAAACTTTACGCGCTGGGATATCTGGTACATCGTTATAAAAATCCTTCACGGTCTTGGGCTGTAGTGGCAATGGATGATACGCCAAATACAGACGGTATGCCCCAAGGTGGAACTGGTAAATCACTCTTTTTTGAAGCTGTAAAACAAGTACGCCAGATGGTAACACTTGACGGTAAAAATGAAAAGATGTTTGATGATTCGCACGCCTTGGAACAGGTCAACCGAAACACAGATATCCTTTACATCGACGATACTTCCAAAAACTTCAATTTTGAACGCTTATTTTCTTTGGTGACTGGCGAAATGACGGTCAATCCAAAAGGTAAAAGCCGTGTGTCATTGGACAAATCAGAGTCACCAAAAATTACGATCAGTACAAACTATACTCCGGGACAATTATCTGGCTCGACACTTAGACGGATTCTTTTTCTAGGTTTCACTAACTTTTATCATGACAACAAGTTGGGGAAATTTCGTGAAGAACGCACGCCTGTAGATGATTTAGGCAAAGCACTTTTTACTGAATTCAATGATGAAGACTGGAACAATTTCTTGAATCTGATGATTCAGTGCTGCCACTTATACCTTACATCGCCAAAAATAGAAGCCCCTATGAAAAACATCATGGAGCGGAATCTATACGCAGAGATTGGTATAAACTTTATTGCATGGGCGGAAAACTACTTTGATGAATTATCTGGGCATATCGATACGGTCATGATTACTTCGGTAGCGATGACCGATTTCATGCGCTTTTCCAACTTGACAAAGTTTAGTCCGCAAGGTTTCAATACCAAACTTGGGCTATACGCAAAATATCGCGACTGGAAACACAATCCAGAAGAATTGCTAGGTAAATCCAAACGCTTTACAAAACAGCTCGATGTCTTCGAATATGACAAAAAGCAAATGGCATGGGTCAAGTTAAAATCAAAGGTATCACAAGCTTATTTCTATTTCCAAACACGTGACGACGATGGAAATTTCAGAGCGGTAGACGGGAGCAATGTTTTTGATCCGACGATTGATCCTTCAGACCTACCGAACCCAGAACCAGAAAACAAAAAAACTTTACCCTTTTAATCTAAAACAACATGAACGTAAATAAAAAAACAACTGCCTTAGACAAATTTAAAACACTTCTTAAAGGAACCCATGAGCCACGCCAATATATGAATGGCCTTGAATTTAGGGCAATTGGAGGGCTTGACCAGATGAAAAAAGAAGCCCAGGACATAATCGATGTACATCAATTTCCATTGGAGATATTTAAGGTCGATATCCGCGTACGCTCAATATCCGTGCGTGAATTGCCAGAACGTAAAGAACCATGACTGCCGCTAGAAATGTTGTCCGATGGCCACTTGGCTGTCGGTTCATCGATTACACCGGAAGAAAGTTCACTGTTCGAAAAATTATTTTCGGGAACGCTGTCGAAGGCTGCTGCAATACGATTGTCATTGACGAAGGGGTTATACTTCAAAACAGGATGGGCGAACCACAAACGCATGTTGGATTTGTTCAGGATGGATCAGACGAAAACGACGTTAACATTCAGCCTATCGAAGTTATCGAAGAACTATTTAGGTCGAAAAATATCAGCTATTTACCCTATGGAGCTTAAAATTTATTTCACCGGATCTGAAAAGATGACTTTCCTGCTCAATCGTGGCTGGCGCATCTATGAGAAAACAGTCAACCGTCATGAAAGCCTACATGGGTCAAGGTTCATCGAATTGGACGAACAGGTTTGGTACGCCCAAAAAGGTGACGAAGAACTTGAAATGGAAAGGGCTTTTGTCAAGGAGTTAAAACACAAATTAATCTTTGAATAATGAAACGCATCACCCCGCCAGACGGGAAACTGATATACTGGAAACGCAAGCTTAAGAAGTACAATATGTACGTAGATCTTGCCTTAAGGGAAGTAGATGTCGCACCCTATCAATCTTTCGACAGCATTCCAGTAGGGCCGCGATACTACGTAAATCAGCTAATCAAAGCTGGGTTCAACATTCAAATAAAACTTTTTTAGAAGACAACTATGCTAATCAAATTAAAATTAAAGCAGATTCTAAACAGAATCAAATTGGTTCATACTAAATCCACTTACAGCGAGGACTACAATAAGGGATTTAAGCACGCTATAGACCTTTTTGCCGTGGCTATGGATATCGAGTTCGGCAAATGGTGTGAAGACCAGGAGAATCTACACGAGCAGATCAGACAGCTTAGGTTACAGGTGCTTGGCGAAAACGGCGAAAAAGCCAAACTGCTATTTGAGATAAATAGATTAAAGTCACAACCCATTCGGACTATTGAATTACCAAACGCAGAACTAAATAAAATAGTGAGTTTTCTGCTTGGTAAAAACGGGTTGAATTGGGAACAAGTTAAAAACCACCTTGTTGTTGGGGTAAAATTTAAACGTGCAAAATAATGAACCTTAACTATGACAAATATATTGTTGCTTTTAGTGGCGGTAAAGATTCGATCGCCCTAGTCCTCTATTTGTTGCAATTAGGCGTAGATCCTTCCAGAATCGAATTATGGCACCATGATATTGATGGGAAAGACGAAACCTTTATGGATTGGGAATGTACGCATGATTACTGTCAAAAATTTGCAGATGCTTTCGGTATTCAAATATACTTTAGCTGGAAAGAAGGCGGATTTAAACGCGAAATGCTTCGAGAAAATCAACGCACAGCCCCTACTTGGTTTGAAACTCCCGGAAAGATCCTAAAGAAGGTTGGTGGTATATTGGGAGATCTTGCAACTAGATTTAAATTTCCCCAGGTATCTGCAGACCTGAAAGTAAGATGGTGTTCTGCCTATCTAAAAATAGATGTGTGTTCTGCAGCTATAAGAAATCAGGAGCGATTCCAAGGATTGAGGACCGTTGTTTTATCTGGCGAACGTGGCGAAGAAAGTACTGCAAGATCGAAATACCAAATATTCGAAGTTGATCGATCTGACAGAAGGAATGGAAGGCTAAAGAGACATGTTGATCGCTGGCGTCCAATAAGAGACTGGAAAGAATCCGAAGTGTGGGATATAATCAAAAAATACCGCGTTCGCGTTCATCCATGCTATTATATGGGATGGTCAAGGTGCAGCTGTAAGTTCTGCATTTTTGGAAATGCAGATCAGTTCGCCAGTGCATACAAATTAAGCCCTGTCCAAGGTGACGAGATTATCGGGTATGAAGAACTTTTCGGCGTGACAATGAAACGTAATACAGACTTGCGTTCCCTTATTTCTTGTGGAAATCCATACCCAAATATCACATCAGAATTAGCCAGGCAGGCTACTTCAAAGATTTACGATCAACAAATAATTTTTAATGAAAATGAAGAATGGCTTTTGCCAGCTGGCGCCTTTGGTGAAAGTTGCGGGCCAATATAAAAACGAAAGTTATGAAAACTCAAATCACAGAAAAACAAAAAGCACAGTTCAATTTAATGCTTGAAGCATTAAAAGCCATTAAAGCATATCAATCACCATCGAAGCTTAGAAAAGAAAGCGAAAAAGATTGGGGGCTTGAATATGAAGAAGCTTTAGAAATGTCTTACGAAAACATACAAACAACGGCTACACTGGCATGTAAAAACATCAAACCGCTGAAATAATGAACAACGAAGAAACAAATACGCCAACAACAAGACAAGTAAAACTTGCCCGGATAAAAGATTATGAGATTGAAAGTGTTTTCAGTGTACTGTTTGAATTACAATTGTTAAAATCTGATTTATTCAGAGATCCAGAAGGGAATCTATTTCCGTTAGATCAGAACTATTATACAAAACTAGCAAGCTGCTTTGACAAAGACCCTTTTGTTTTTCTACAAGGTATATGCGAATTAATATCATCAGTACCTATCGAATTATTTACTGCAAATCTGTACACACTTTTGGATAATTGTGCAAGTGAATCCGATATCTTAGAGTTTAACGACGATATCAAAAAAGGTTTAGAACTATTAGAAAAGCAAAGAAATGGCGAAACAGAAGGAAAAAAAATATAAAGCTTTTAATATATCAAAGGCAGAGTATGACGCAATCGAAAATGGCATGGAACAAATTCGTAGCGATAGCGAATCTGCAGATGATGAGTATGCAGATTGGGCAAATGAACAGATTACATTAATCAGTTCATTTTTAAGAAAAGTTAGACCACAATAAAATTGACGGGAAACCACAAAACAACATTATTTAAAAGTTGTAAATCGCATAATACATTAAGAAAATGACAAGAAAAGAATTAGAATCTGCATGTCGGTTCATGATGGCTTTTGAATCAGACTTGAGCATCGAAGAAATTAACAAAACATTTGGCGTTCAATTGGAAGAATCTTCCAGTCATGAAGAAGCTTTATCTGCTTATATCGAAAGCGCTTCCATACAACTGGACAACTTCCCTAATAACAAGTTTAGTATAGCCAAAGAAACCCTAACAGAATGTAAAAGGCAGGTGGACAAATGGGGAATTCAAAATCACCATCCTATTTATTGGAACAGTATACTTACCGAAGAAACAGGTGAAGCTGCAAGAGAAATTAATGATTTTACTTTTGCTGGTGATCAATCAGCGTTAGAAAGGTTGAGAATAGAGCTAATTCAAGCAGCAGCTGTATGCATATCGTTTGTTGATAGTTTAGACAGGAATCAATTTAAAGAAAGAGAGGTGGCAAATGATTATATCAGAAATTCATAAGTTGCATTTTTTCATCAAAGATGAATCAACTATCGACTGGAACGACCTTACGTGTCAGGCGTGGCTTGAAATTCCACAATCCAATAATAAGACAAAACTTCGTCAAGTGGAACATATTCGGTTGTTTATGTTTAAGGATATGGACAAGCACGAAACGGCTAGATTTGAAATTGACTTTGGATCTGGTAACGTAGTGCATTCTGGTCATGATAATATTAAGGAGTTTTATAAACAACAAACTAGTCAAAATTGGTGTTTCAATTATAAAATATCCAAGAAAGAAGAATACATGGTATTTAGACAATCCTTATTCGACATATATCAACAGTACCAGATGACTAATTTTGATAAAATTGTTGTCGGTGCCGAAATTCATTAAAAGTCAAGCCTGGATTAAATCCGGGCTTTTCTTTTTACGTATTTCCAACATAGATAAAAACTAATATTATTAGCAATTTTGTAAAATGGAAATATTGGAAATAGAATACAGATCAAAAACCTTAAAAATACCTTACGAGGTTGAACAGCCAGAAATCAGAAATATAAATCAGGACTATTTTGTATATGGAAAGTCCGGGCAGAAATATACTTTCAGGCAGTACTACGGCCGATGGGACCTTATCGGCGGAAATCTAAATGAATCGTTGGCCAATGCCATTATTGATGCTTTGATCCGTAAACATGAAAAAGAATCATTAGGTGTATGTCACTACAATGGAACGCGTCAAATAATATCGATACATAATTTAGAATACACCGCCCAAGATTATGCGTACAGTCTAATGGTTAATAATACTGATCTGGGGACAATAAAGTGGTCTAAGTGTTATGGATGGGACTTCGATCTTAGGGTCAATCTTACTGCTCAATGGTTTGGAATTACAGAGGTCGATATCATTATCGAAATGATTGAAAATGGAGAAATACCGTGGCTTAAGCAGCTGCCTAAATAGATCTGTATTCCCCCGCCCCCTTCCCTTCCTTCCATAAAATTTTTGTAATCTTTTAAAGAATTCGGTTGTTAAGAATTACCGACAATATTTATTAGCCAAACACTGGATGATTACTAAATATTTTAGTATTATTGTATCAGTATATATTATAAAGGAAAATTTTATGAATGCAGAAAACAACAACCTATGTAGCGAAGAACTGGCAAAGTTGCCTAAAGAGACCCTTTTAAAGCTGATCGATCAGAAACAGATCCAGCTTCAAACTATACATAGCATTGCGTCTAACATGGTGTCCAGTATAACTTCCGGCCAGATCGTACAGAGCCGTTTCACAACAGTGGAAATGATGGCTATTATTGAAGGCTTTGTGGCCAAAGCTTAGCCTGCAGCTAACTCCCTTCGAATTTCCTTTCAAAAGAATTAGTTTCCAGATAAAATCCATAAAAAAAGAGCCGCCACCTAGCGGCTTTATCTGTTTTTACTCCCTCCCTCCTTTTAACCTTAAAATTTTTGTAATTTTGTAATTACTCTACTTCTATAGGATATTGCCCTAAAAATCAAGTCTATATAAATTACATTTATTTGTAATAATCATATTTTCAAAAAAAAATATTTGTAATTAAATAAGAGAATACAAATAATTACAAAATGATTTTGTATCAAATTACAAAAATGTTTAAGCGTAAAATAATAATACACAACCAGTTGCAGACAAATTACAAAATTACAAAAAATTACAACGTTTAGTCACTCACAGCTTCGTTACTAGTGTCAAACTTCCCGGTAATGTCTCCCATCTCTATAAAGAATTAATTAATATTTTTTAACCAAAATATTGATAAATCATATCAAATATTTATACAACAGTATATCAAAAATTTGTACATAAATAATTGAAAATCATTGTACTAAATACTGATAATTCATGTCAAAATTCAGTATATTTATACAAATATTGATTTAACTATGAATGTTATTTGCAGGATCAAATCACAGATGTTGCGGGATTACCTTAAATCCCTTTTTGAAAATGATGGCGGGGCCTTGAAGATTGACCGCACAACTGACGTTGGTAAGTTTATATGTTCACTGACAAAAGTTTCCGATATCCCCCAGTCACAGGATCTCACAGATGAATGTGTTCAATTCATTTTACCCGTTACCTCACATTTGCCGGAATTGTTTAGAAAATTCAATTATTTGGATGCAAACGATCAAAAAAGGATTGAAGATTATATAGCAAGTTATTTCAATCTTGATTTTGGTATGTTCTATCTGTACGGCAAACAACTGGGCTACCAAGAAAAAGAAGTGATCCTGAATTTTATTATAGACCGAAAACTGGATTCCCAGATCGGTGACGTGGAGACGCTAAAAAAACGCAAGTATCGGGAATATGAAAAAAACACGAAGAAAATTCACCACCGATTGCAGATGCGGGCGCATACCATGCGTAAAGCATTTGTAAAGGCATTCGCAGACTTTAATTCCCTGAGTTATGAATAACAACATTAAACCCATAAAAAAAATTAGCTTCATTCCAATTCATAGGCTACATACCTTTTTACCAATTGGTGATGAGGTTGAAATTGGATTCCTTTCTATAGGTGAAATCCCTTTTAAAAAAGGCACAGCAACCTATAGCATAAACCGAAGCCCAAAAAAAGGTGGAACATTGTACGAGATCGCCATAAATTGTTCCGTTAAACCGATGGATGTTCCAAGGCTTCCTGGCATAGTTTTATTAGAGCGTTGCGATGGCTCTACACTCGTAATCGGAGACCCGGAGATTCCAATATTTGCGAGTGAAATCACTAATCTAGAAAGTCAATCATTTTCGGTATCGACTGAATGCGGACATTTCCCTTACCTTTTAAAATCATAATTGGTAATATCTGGGGCTAAATTCTAGCCGACTCCCCGTCCTTTAGTAGCCCCCCGTATTTCAATCTCTTTGCATAAACGCACAGTTATGCAAAGAAAACTTTCGGCCCAATGGCAAATTTCTTTAGTTGATTCCATCCTTCGTGGGCAATTTGCCATTGCTCCGACGATGCTTGCCGGGCTATTCCCTCAAATCCAAAATATCATTACAAACAAAACTTCTCTGGCAGATCAACCACAACTTACTGAGGTCCCTATTTCTGCTTACATGGAAGGAAATTCCAATGCTGTCGAATACACTGGTAAAAAAACAGATCAGCCGATCGTAGCTGTAATTCCGCTCGTTGGAACAATGCTAAAGTACGGTACTTGGTGTACTTATGGCGCTCTTGAAATAGCCGATATGATCTATTCGGCATCAATGGACCCAAGCGTTTGTGCAATCGTTCTGGATGTAGATTCCGGTGGTGGCGCTATCAACGCAATACCTCCATTGAAACAAGCCCTATTGTTTGCAAAAGAAACTGGTAAACCGCTTATAGCCCATGTTGACGTAGCTTGTTCTGCCGCCTTGTGGACAATATCCTACTGCGATGAACGCTATGTCGACAATGATATTTCTGGCATGATAGGTTCCCTGGGTGTAATGATGTCATTTTTTGACGTAATCCCTTACTACGAATCTTTAGGCTATAAACATCATACGATTTATTCTGATCTGTCTCCAGATAAAAATGATGTTTTTGAAAAGGCTCTGAAAGGTGAATATGAAGCTATCAAAACAGAAATGATGAATCCTGCAGCCCTTCAATTCCAAGAAGAGGTGAAAAGCAATTATGGATCAGCATTAAAAGTCGATACGCCAGGACTTATGACAGGAAAAACATTTGCCGGACAAAAATCAATCGATATCGGATTGGCCAATGGCTATGCAACACTTCACCAAACTATCCAAATAGCCTTTGATCGGGCTAAAGTCTCCGAATTTTTAAAATCTTAATACAAATCCCATGTCTAAAAAACTATTCTCTTTCGCATCTCTTTTAGCAATGGTAGCGAATGCTGTAGGCAGAACGCCCGCGGATGTTTCTGCCAAAGGCTTGACCGACGAAGATAACCAGCTGTTAACTGAGAATTTCGGCGCTGAATTCGTAGCTAAATTTGAGAAAGAACGCACGGCGGGAAATCCCGAAGCGTCGTCCGAAAACTTATTGACTTCCATCCGAGCGCACTTTGATACAGAAGTGAAAGCTGCTATTGACGGTTACTTTGAAAAACTGGAAGCTTCCAAAAAAGAACAGGAAGGTCTTTCTGCTAAATTGACTTCCTTGGAAGCGGAGAAAAAGGCCTTGGAAGCACAAGTGGAAACCCTTTCGGGGCAATCTGAGGGCGGACCACAAGCTGAATTCCCGTCTATCCCAAAAGCTGATGGTAAACTGTCTAATATTAGCATTAATGCTGCTGCTTCACATTACCAGTTCATTGCCCAAACGATGCAAAATCCAAATTTGGGATTGGAAGCCGATGCAAAAACACTCGATATTGTCGATGCAGATGCGGAGTTTAAGCAATTCTTATCGCAAGATGGTAATAACGGAATTGTATTGACCCAAATTTTTAACGGCTTTACCTCTGCTGGTGAATTCCGTACCATCCGGGTTAAAGACCGTTACCATAAATCTGTGAAGGCTCAGATCAATTCGGTGGTTCAAAAATTTTCGAAATTCTTTACGCCTAAAGGTAATTTTAAATTTACCCCGATGGTGATCGAAACTTTTCACCACAAAATCAACGTTACGTTCACACCTGCAGATATTATCGACTCTTACATCGATTACCTGTACGATCAATCCTTGCGTCCAGACCAGATGCCGATCACAATTTTCTTGACGGAAGTTTTGATTAAACCAAAGATTTTGGACGATCTGGAATTCCGTATGGTATGGAAAGGTAAGTACAAGGAAGATACCGATCCAAAAGTCGCTACCGATCCCGAAGATTCCATGAACGGTATCGAAACGCAACTGATTGCTGCTAAAGCTGCTGGAAACACTGGAATCAATTTCTATGAACAATATATCGATCTGGCAACCGCTACCGATGCCCAGGTTATTGCTCATGCCCGTGGATTCGCTCAGTTCACCAAAAAACACAAATTACGTATTGATCGTATCTTATGTTCAGACGCGTATCGTACACGCTATATCATGGCTTATGATAATGTTTACAAAGGTAACTCTGGGGTTGCTGGTGAAATTAACAAAGACGCAACAATCGATTATAGTCCAGCACGTTTCGTTGCGATTGATGGACTTGGATCATCCCCAATTTTATTGGCGACAGTTAAAGGGAATTTGGTTAAAACCCGTAAAAAGAATGCCGAACCAAATATTATCAACGATATCCAACGTGCAGACTATGATATCAAAATCTTTGGTGAATTTAATATGGGTGTAGGTATCGAGTTTGGAGAATTGGCATACGCTTGTGTTCCTCCAAATTATGATCCACAGGCTGAACTTTCAGATTCAACTGAATTCCCAGACGGAACTAAACCAGCGGATGACTCAACCCCTGCAGGTTCGGCAGGTGACGGACTTGGATAAAATAACAAAGTAGAGATTTTCGGATCTCTACTTTAATCTTTTCAAAAACTTAATATTACAATCATGCCATACGTAAAAGCATCAATAAAAAAAGCAAAAGGGGCTGCAGGTGCCGCTAGCCCGAAAAATCCAAACCTTATCATCATTGACGTTGAAGACATCGAAAATTACCCAGGTCGTGACGGGGTTGAATCGGTTGGAAATCTGACATTAAAAGCTGGTGCGAAAGCGATGTATCTTTACTGTACACCTTCGACCATTGCAAACCCTGAAGAATCCGGTGGAGATGCAGGTAAAGAACAGATCACGGACAAACTTACAGCCTTCCGCCCAGGGATTGACAGGGTCATGGATGCCTGGTTACAGGAGAAGTACGGCGAGGACTTTTTGATTATCACAGATGTGTGTAACGGCGTCAAACAAACATTATTGCATGGTCAGGAATGCAACCCAATGAAACTGCAATACGCTAAGCAGGACGATAAAGATGGTCGCGGATATACATTAACATTTACACAGCCACAAGGCGGCAAATTCAAGCCTTTGTATTACTCAGGTACTAAACCTGAACTTGCTGCAGCTGCTGTAATTGACGAAGATGGTTCTGCTGGCGGTTCTGCTGGTGACGGAATTGGTTAATCCAATAATAGTAATAGCATCTTAAAATATCCATAGCCCCTTTCGGGGGGCTTTTTTTAAACCATAACAAACAAGTCATTATGGCATCAAGAAAAAATACAACTGCCACAAATAATAAAGCAACGGCAGTCAATAAAACAGAAAAGCCTATTGAACAAGTGCCTGCAGGAAATCAGCAATCGACTACAATAGCTAATACTAATGCTGGGGATGATAGCACAGAAAATGTGAATAAACCTTTATCCAGCGAAATCGTGTCAGCAGAAGACGTGAAAGTAATTCCTGTAATTATTCCCTATCTCAAAAGTGCAGCAGCTGGTGACGAATTAAAAATGGCGATCCGTTCGATGGAAAAGAATTTTAATTTTCCTTTTACAATCATTGTTGTGGGAGATCGTGAAGAATGGTTTGCGGATAAGATCGTACATATTCCACATGAACCTCATGTGATTACGGAAGATTGCGGCTGTCCAAATCCATCACAGGTTATCGATCCACAAGCAGATGTGGCTCATAAATTATTGACAGCGATCACAGCCCTGGGGATCGAAGATAAATTCATTTTGACGAATGATGATATTTTCGTTCTCGAACCACAAACACTTTCACAGATCGAACTATTAAAGCGCTTGCCAAATTCGTTATATGAGACAGGTGCCGAAGGGTCTACTTACAAAAAAAACGCATTGCGTACCGCTGAATTCTTAAAGGCAAATGGGTGCCCGACGTACAATTTCGGTACACATACCCCAATGGTATTTGATGCCGAAGATTTCACGGATATGCTGGCCAATATCCCGACGACTGAAAAAGGATACCTTTTAGAATCGCTATATTTTAATGGTCTTTATCCGAATGCACGCCCATTGGTTGTTAACGGATCATCAGCCCATGATGGCGTACTAGGGTCAGTTTACAAGTCACAGCCAAACATGGATATTATCGAACAAGCGTTTAAATCGCGTTGGTACTTCAACTGTAATACTGACGGGTACCAGGCTATTAAACCATTGTTGTTAACTGCATTCCCTGAATCTTCAAGCTTTGAGAAATAATGAGAAAAATTAAATACATTGTTATTCACTGTACAAGTGGACCTGCTTTGCAGACAACAAAAGCAATTAAAGATTACTGGCGAAATAGTTTAGGATGGAAGCAAGTAGGCTATCATTTTATTATTAATGCTGATGGAACGGTCGAGAATCTAGCCCCAATCGAAGCTGTGACAAATGGCGTCAAAAATTATAATTCGGTATCGGTTCACATCTGCTACAAAGGTGGTGTCGGTAGTAAAGACACTAGAACACCGGAACAAAAAGAATCAATTCTGAAAACGATTAAAAAGGTGTTGGAAGAATTAAAACAACATCAACCTATCGATGGAATTAAAATACGCGGACATCGTGATTTTAGTCCAGACCAAAACGGTAATGGAAAAGTTGACTTTTTCGAATGGATCAAAGATTGCCCTTGTTTTGACGCAAAAGCCGAATATAAATGTCTGCAGGGAGCCAAAGCCGCTAACGATAAATCCCTTCCCTAGCCAATGACTGACGAAGTAAAAAGCTTGGTGTATAATTGGCTTATAGCCGGAGCCGATCCAAGGATCGGACTTCGGCTATTTTGTGACCACTGTAGCCCTAAACAATCCGTTAAGCAGCTTGTCGAGCAAAACCCGGGGAAACATATCCAGATTATAAAAACAACTTTGTGTAGGATTGCTGAAATTGACATGAAGTCAATTATAAGAACAGAGCCAACACAGCTAGTAACAACGTCAGAAAAGCCAAAAAGAAAGCTTAGGGACGATTATCCTTTCCTAGCTGACCCAACATGCCCACCTGAATTAAAAATCATTATAGGCGATAAAATTACAACCTATCATAATTATTGTGCGGCATACGAGAAATTAAAAGCTGCTAAGACAGACAGAGATCATCTCGAAGCTGTTTCGTATCTGGTTGACCAGTATCTTAAAAACAGGGCGATATCCGCAGAAATGGACCATTATAAAGAACATGGTAAAGTCCTGGGGAAACATCCCATATTTGAAGAGTATAAGAAGATCAAACAATATAGATCCCTTCCCTTAAAAGATCTTGTTCGCATCAAAATCAATCTGGAAAATAATATCTATCGTAATCAAAAAAAAATAAAGACCGACAAACGCACAGATCTCCGTATACAACGAGAAAACAATATTCGTCGTCAACAAATGGAACTTGCAGAAATTGATAGACTTTTAGAGTAAATATTAGTATAATTGGGTTTACAATTATATAAAAAGCCATATAATGACAATTAACAGTATTTTAGATAGCAAATTTCATGATTTCATTTGGAGTAATTTCAGGCCATATCCTTTTGAATCAGCAGTAATGAGAACAAGATTTAATCATGCCGACAATTACACAAGAAGGATTTTTGAGTTTATAGATGGTTTTAGCGGAGATAATAGAGAATACCTCTTGCGGAAATTTTTGGATTGGTTGAATAATTACGAATTAGAAGAAAAATCTTTCCATACTTTAGGAGGACTTACAAAGGATAACGTCGAATTTTTCGCTTATAAGATTGATAATTTAAAAGGGGATTTAATCCTTGAACTTCAAAATATTTCGGAGGATTTGGATACAGAGATGTTCAATAAAGAAGAATGGGAAGAATTAAAAAGCAAGATTGATACAATTTCAGAACAATTATTCGAATTGATTGAGAGGAATGATGCTGGACATGAAGTTATTTATGAAAGCGTAGAAGAAATTAAGGAAGAACTTTTAAGTAAGGCTGAGAGTGGTAAAATATTTGGAAAAGAATTTGTCACGCAGCAGTTATCTGGAAAAATATTAGATATGACTTTCAAAGCTTCATTTTTTGCGATGTTATCCAATGCCCCAGAAAAGTTATCATCTTTATCACAATTTGTTCAAAAATTGTTGTAACACAACTTTATTACCGTCCTTTAAATGCCACTTTTCAAGTGGCATTTTTGTTTTATGGGAAACATCAGACCAAACATCATTCTGGACGAAGAAGAATGGGACAAATTAGAGCAATTTGCGGGGCTTGGTTATTCTGTAGATAAATTAGCCAGCTATTTCGATCAAGATCCGACAGTATTTAAACAGATTGCGGCAGATCCTAATTCCAAATTAGCCCGTCATATACAAGCAGGTATCGACCGCCAGCAAATGGATGAACATCTGGGTGTTTATGAAGCTGCAAAGGGCGGCGATGTTGTGGCGTTTAAAGCTATTGACGAAATCAGACGGACACGTCTGTTCACTATTTCCAAGCTTGACATATTTGGCGGTTTTGACTCAAAAAGTAAACTTGAAAAATTCAAACAGTACATAATCAATGGTTGTGTTGATGACCTTAGTCTGGAAGAAAACCTATATCTGGATGCTCTTTTCCTCATCCGGGATCTAGATCAGCAATACGGTAAGCGTTCTACTATCGAATTCTTAAATAAAAAATTGAATCTAAAGCATGAAGATGCCAAAAAGATTTACGTCGAAGCGATAAACCTGTGTTACCATGATGAAGGTTTGGACAAAGCTGCACTACGAAATAAATACGCCGATAACCTCGATATGGCTGCTAATCACGTCAAAAATAATGTTGTTACCACAAAAGATTGGGAAATCTATTCCGAAATAAACTACAAGGCATACAAAATGCGATTGCTCGACAAAGACGACGAAGAGCAGATCGATCCAAAATTATATGTCAGACGTTATGTTATGTATTCTCTTGATCCAAAAGATGTTAATATGACTGATATTGACCGGAATAAAACCAGAAAGCAAATAGATGGCCTTCCAGTTTCGGAAAAAGATAAGGTTCGTTTGAAAGAAGATGCGCGTCTTATCCCTCTGGACTTTAAAAAACGATTACAGCAAACAAAAGACGACTTCACAAAATAATGGCACATCGCGTTAAACCAAAATTAGACCACGACGAAATTCAAGTCAATTATGCTAACTGGGCAGCCCAGACGTGCGGACTAATGCGGCCTAAAAACCTTTATCTTATTGGTGGTCGTGGTACAACTAAAACAACGGAAATACAAGCGGAACGTATTGCGGATATGGTTTATGAACTTCCTGGTGCGCCCGTTGCTTGGATTGCTGATGTATATACCAATCTTGAAAAAAATATATTACCAGCGCTTGAAACAGGGCTTAAAAGAAAAGGATTGTTTGAAGGCGTGCATTATATCCGGGGTAATAAATTGCCAACATATTCACGTTATCAAAAGGAAAAATTACCTATTGAACTTCGTGAGTATTTTTGGAATCCTGTAAATGAAATTGGTAAAACACCACAGATCCTAATTTTCTTTACCGGCTTTAACATTACATTCGGATCAATGGACAAACCTTCATCGCTTGCTGGTGGATCATTTGTACATATATTAGGCGATGAGGTCAAATATTTTAGCAAAAAGAAATTGGCGCCAATGCTTAAGGCTAGCCGTGGTTACAGGGAATTATACGGGCATTCACCTTACTATCGGGGTAAAACATTCACTACCGATATGCCAGACATCAATAATATTGGTGAAGAAGACTGGATATTAAACTATGTGGACGAAATGGATGTGGACGGCATGGAAAAGTTGATGGAAGTTTCTCTGATCCGAAATGAAGCTTTAATGGAGATGGTACGTTATGAGCAGGAAGGAAATATTATTGAAGCTGCAAAAAAGAAAAAGACTTTTGAAAAATGGAATGAAATTTGGCACGAAACCCGCCGTAAACCAGAATGCCAAACACTTTTCATGGTCAATTCTTCCTATGTAAACATCGATATCCTGTCGCCTGAATACATGGATGACGCCCTTGCTGACGATATGGGCGATGTGGAACCCGCGCTATTGTCCATAGAACCAAAGGTAAAAGCGAATGTGAGATTTTACAGCCAATTATCTGCAATACATTTTTATCAAGATGGTTTGGATACTGTTTGGGCGGAAAGGTTCAATTTTATCAATAAAGCTGACTGTCGAGAATTAAAATATCTTGATCTAAACAGCCCAATGGATATTGGAGTGGATTTCGGTAATATGATATCTTTGGTTATTGGACAACATGAAGTTCCTAAAAATATTTATAGACTTTTAAAATTCATGTATGTCATTCCTAAAGAATGGATACCAGAATTGGCAGCAAAATTTAAAGAATATTTTGAGCCACATCGAAATAAGACAATCTACTATTATTATGACCGCTCTGGAAATAACTATCAAAAACAGGGTGTCGATCACGCATCTGAGTTGGCGCATGCTATTGAATTTAATATCGATGATAATGGCAAAGAAGTGCCGTCTGGATGGCGCGTAATAGCAATGTCTAAGACACAAGGTGTAATCCCACAACAGGAAGAACATTCTTTTATGCAGAAAATAATGTCTGGCGCCGTTCAAGGATTACCAACATTGCTAATTGATTTTTGGCAATGCAAGGAAATACGGCTAAGTATGGAACTTACCCGAACAGTCTACGTGACAAACAAAGCCGGAGTAAAGCAGATCAAAAAGAAAAAGACTTCTGAAAAGCTTCCTGCTGAAAAATTGCCAACTGAATCGACCAACCCTTCAGATGCTGCAAAATATATTCTGATGCGCCCTTTGTGGCGGGATATAGCAAAACGTTATAACACATCGAACGTTGGCACGGCTTCCGTCAGAAAATAGGAAATCATTGTCCTTTAATTGGGCTTTACATTGTGGCATATTTGCTTCATGACAGTATACGAAGCCATTAAACAAATGCGTGATCTATCCAAAAAAGGTGAACCTTTCTCGTTCACCTTTGCATCGTATTCCAAAACCAAGGATACCAGCGACGGCAATATCCATGTTTACAGAGCACTTTTAAGGAAAAGGGATTCAGACGCTAATAATCAATATGCAGATTGTCAGGAATCCTATACCAACTTAGATACAGGTGAACCCCGTCGCTTCTGGCAATGCTGTCTACTGGTTTTTAATGGTCAAACCCTAACAATTTCATAACAATGTCCGCAAGCATCGATAAAATAGGTAAAAATTCTGCCGCAATTAAACTTGGAACCGGAAAGGTTTATATGGTTAGCTGTGAATCATACACGAATAGGCATAGTCACTTTTCGGATTTCCAAAACGATTGGGAATCGTACGCATCGTATGTGCAGGGTAAAAAGATAGTTCCATACGGACCTAACGATAATTTGCCACAGGTCATTAGAGATGTAATGGGAACGAACCATATTGCCCCCGGAATTATCGAGCGGCGTAACGGGTTGATCTACGGACAAGGACCCTTGCCTTATGAAACTGTGATCGAAGACGGGAAGCCTGTAAGAAAGTATACTTTCGACAAAGAAATCGATGATTGGTGGAAATCTTTTGATTCCCGTAAGTTTATCGAAATGTCAATGACTGAGTTTGCGCACATGAAAGGTGTATTTGTTCGTAGGCACCAGTCCAAAGGATGGCGTATAGGTAGGCAAAACAGGATCAATGAGTTAGTAGTCGTACCTTCAATTAATGCTAGACTTGCATTCCCCGAAGAGGGCAAAGAACTTCGACTGGAAAATGTACCCGCGATCTATACCGGAGACTTTCCGAACCTGTGTACTACTACGGGAATTACCACCTATCCGATTTACAAAAGTTCAGATCCGTTTAAACATGAGGTTGCGATGAATTATCACAACAGCTACACGTTTGCTTATAACTTTTACTCGATGCCCTCATTTATGGGGACCCTTAAATGGCTTATGCGCTCGTCTGAAACACCAGATATAATCGAATATTTGACCATTAACGGAATTTCAGCTGCTTGGCATATCCATTCACCTGCCGAATATTGGGACAATAAGAAAATTGAGCTATATAAAGAACATTCGGGCAAGCCGGAAGAATTCATAAACCAAAAACTGGACGAACTCAAAGATGAACTTTTCGAATCTATCGCCCGCGCGTTGACTGGTAAAAAGAATGCTGGTAAATTCATTGAAACGGTTGATTTCTTAGATCCTTCTGGAAACCGATGTGAATGGAAAATAGAACCTCTGGATCAAAAGATCAAAGATTTTATTGAAGCCCAGGTGAAAGTTTCCGATACTGCCGTCCATGCTGCTATGTCGGGCATGAACCTTCACCCCTCTTTGGCCAATGTCATGGTCCAGGGTAAACTGTCCAGTGGATCAGAAATGTTGTACGCGTTGAAATTGTTCCTTGCCACAGATGTCAGCATCCCAGAAGAAATAATTTTTGAACCCGTCAACCAAGCGATTGCGGCGAATTGGCCCGGTAAGAATATTAAAATTGGGTTTTATCGTGATCCCGTCAGCTCGGAACAGGAGACCAAACCAAACGAACGCCTTAAAAATTCAGCATAATGAAAAGAAAGTCAACAATAGAAAAAATGGCATTGGCTGCATTCAATAATGATCAAGAATTACTAAATAAATTCAAATCACGAAGCCTGACTGATCTAAAAACAAAGGAAAATGAAATAATTCATTTTGAAAATAATCAAGAACAAGCGAAATATTGGTTAGACATGGCTGATTCTACAGCTGGAACAATGACGTCAATAAACTGCTTGAGAATGGCTGTGATGATAAAATCTAGATCTAATAACAGGTAATTATGAGCGAACTATTAATAAAAGACGGTAAAACACTTGCTAAACTGACAGGTTCGTGGTATGAAAACAATCTTTTTTCCCGGATCGAGACAGATCTTGAAAACGAAACTTTTGAACTCGGTAAAATAATCGGACAGAACATCATCGATCATGCTGTCACAGTAGTAGCCAAACCAAATCCTACTGAGGTCGAAAAAGAATCTTTGCGATTGATACAAGTTTCTATCGGTCTAATGGCTGTATACCGTTACTTCCAGTCAAATCTAGTCAGCCATGAAGGCAATGGACGTAAAATGAAGATTGATAACCAGAACGAAAAGATGGCCTGGGAATGGATGATCGAACGGGACGACAATTCGCACCTGCTCAAAGCACAGCGCGCCCAGGATAGATTGATCGAACATCTGGAAAAAAACAATGTGGAAAGCTTCAACGACAGTGAAGAGCGAAAAGATTTAAAATCGCTATTCCTGAACAATACCCGAAAGTTTGAATACTATTTTCCCATCGATCTGTCTGGAAGATTTTATCACGTTGTCAGTCCATTGATTCGGGAAATTCAAGATACCTATATCGCAGATGCGTTCGAAGAAGATTATCTGCCGTTTTTAGCGCGATTTCAAAAAGATGAACTGAACGAGTCCGATAAATTGCTCATTGGCTTTGTATGTCGTGCAGAAGCGCTATACACCATTGCGCTAGCCTGTAGGCGCTTTTCACTTACGGTACTGCCACAGACGGTAGTTAAGAAGATCAAAGCAGCTATACAGACAACAGAAGCGACCAAGGAAGCTGCAGCAAAGGAAATAGACCGTTACATCTATGAACTGGAAAAAGATGCGTGTGAGCATCTAAATAAACTCAAACGGCAGCGCTACAAGTCAAGCCCAGAATACACAAAGCGGACATTGCTTCCCAAAAACGATCCAAGACAAAAATTCGCGAGAACATAACATGCATACATTATTTATCGAAGAAAAAAACAAGACAATCCAGATTGCGGACTGTTGGGATGAACTTAATCCCGATCAACTTGCGTTTGTCTTCCAGCACGCATTACTCGTAACGGAAGGTAAACTGGATTATACACAGTTTTGTATCCTTGTTTTCAAATATCTAACTGGTTTACAAATAGGTGCGCAATATGTTGCAAAGGAAAAATTGAACTTAAATACAAAGATCAATGAACAGATCTATATGCTGGCAACAAGTTTATGTGGCTGGGCATTTTACGAATCCGACAAGGGTTTGGAACTGGATTACAATTCTTTCGCGAATCCATTTAGAACGATTAAGCTATCTAAATCAATCGAACTATATGGTCCTGCAGACCTGATTGGAGACTTAATTTTCAAAGAATTTAGGTATGCGATAGATCAGAAGGATTATTATGTTGCTGCAATTAAGGAATCCAATTTCGACGAAGCGGAAATGCACTTAAATTACTTTATCGCATGCCTTTACCGTAGGAAAGATGGAAAAAAGAGGAAACCGTTAAATACCGATGATTTGGACGCACTCGCTAAGGATGTGGAAGGTATACCGATGTGGCAGAAACAATGGATTCTAACTTGGTTTTCCTTTTGTATAAGCTATATCAAGACGGTACCCTTTGATATCGAAGGTGCAGAGGTTGAATTGGAATTACTTTTTCCAGAATCAGAAGTAGAATCGATCAAGGGTCTTGGATGGTCAGGCATCTTGATTGATATCACCAAATCACAGGTATTTGGGACGTTAGAACAATGTGATAACTATTCGCTATTCCGTGTGCTGTTATTCTGGTATAAAACCCACCTTGAAAACTTAAAAGAAAAAGCTAGAAACCAATGATACTATTATCCAAATTTGAAGAATTGGCAGAGACCTTCAAAACCCTTTTGGGGCTTGAAGAATATTTTGTCACCAGTACGGCCGAACAAACGCAAAACCTTTTACAAGATCGATCTGGAACCGCTCTTGTTTGCGTTATTCCTTCCACTTTTTTTGAAGGACCAAATGCCGATAGCGCGAAATCGATGGAAGAATCTATCATTTATGTTGTGCAAAAAGAACGGGACGGTCAGGCGCATTCAAATCAGCTACAACAGTATAAGGAAACGCAGGCTGATATTATTAAAATTAAGGATAAACTGTTTGGTACAGACGAGGAAGAATGTAAAACCTTTCCTTTCATCGAAATCAGAACGATGATGATAGATCCCGAATACAATATCTTTGGTGGATGGATCGGATATTCAATTAAATTTAAATTTTAGTACCTTTGGATATGGGAACATTAAAGAAACTAAAACGCAGTAAGTCAATAACTATTGGCGACATATCTAAAGTTATACTAACCATTGATAAGCTTAAAAAAAATGGAGTTTTGAAAACAACTAACCTAGGCTATTTTGAAATATTCCCAGAGATTATCGAAAATAATCAACATAAGCAGGCTTTTTGTAAAAACCTCTACTTTTATGCACGCCAAACCCAACTTATCAAAAAAGGTGAAACGTTAGATCTTATCAATATCGAAGACAATTCACTGATCGCGCTAATCACTGCAGAAGGAACAACTTTCCTCGAATCCGAACAGAAATAAGCTTAATTAAATAGCAATAGAAAAGCCTTGAAATTTCAAGGCTTTTTCTGTTTTCCGGCCGACTTAAAACCAAAAACTACCGATTTTACAGCCTATTTCGGAATAAAAAACATATAAAACACTGAAAAACAATAAAATATAAGGATTTTGAAAAACAAATCTTTGTTTGACACACAACTCTGCCCGGACCACTCAGAGCCTTTTTTGCACTTGCACGGGCCCTTTGGAGGGTGAAATATGAGAAATCCCCCTTAAAAGCCCCTTAAGGGCTGTTTTTGCTATAAATACCGCCTTAACGGCGTCAACAAGCCACTATCCCGCTCTACAGCCGATTTCATGTCCTTTACTACCGACCAAGTGCTGCCTAATTTCGAACATGGATAATAACATCGAACTAAGGTTCATTGGTGATACACTGCGAGACGAAGCACAGCGGCTTCTAAAGAACCAGGCTTTGGCTATGACCAAAGAACTGAAATTCCATACCTCAGACATCATCGACGATCGTAAAGCAGAGGTAAAGAATACGGGTCCGGTGAATGCAACACTGGAACTGGCTTTCACACCCTACACGAGACAGCTTGATATCAAGAAAGAGCGGAATGGTAAGCTTAAGAGCTATCGCATTTATAACCGCTTTGTATGGGGACATTACTATGCTATTGCATACCGCTTAATGTATGACCTTACCGATGAAGTCCGTAACAATATCCGCGCATCATTTAATACCCCTTAAGAATGGCCAGCAAACTTACACAAGAAGACTTGGTGTTAAACATAATCGTGAACGGCAATACTGCTAAATCAGAGATCGGTAAGGTGAGCCGTGAACTGGTTGATAGCAAGAAGAAACTGGAAGCCGTCAACGACGAAATGAAAAAGCTTGAACGGAACAATCAGACCGGATCAGTCCGATATCAAGAACTGACAGCACAGGCCGACGCCTTGAACCAGTCAATAGCTGAACAGAAACAGCGGCTATCCCAATTGAACGCCAGCCTTAAGCTAGAAGAAAAGTCAACGACTGAGTTAACCAAAGCTTATCGAAACCTTAAGATTCAGCGAGATATGGCCGAACCGCATTCGGATAACTGGAAGGCTCTCGACGAACAGATGAAGGCTATTCGTGACCGTCTAAAGGAAATCAATGCGGGATCGGAAGAGACAGGAAATTTTATTACCAATCTAACCTCGAAGTATACGAAGCTTGCTGGGGCGCTAATAGCTGGTGCTGCTGGTCTTACGGCCGCGTGGTCCGGTATCACTAGAGCGACAGACCGCTATGCTGAATTCGATGATAAACTATCCGATGTCATGAAGACCACGGGGCTGACCAAAGATGCTGTAAAAGGTCTGAACGCGGAACTTGAAAAGATAGATACCCGAACCAGCCAGGATGATTTGCTTGGTCTCGGGCGTATTGCTGGTAAGCTGGGGTATACTGATGTTAATGAGATTGCCGGGTTCGTTCGCGCCAATAACGAATTGGTTGTAGCATTAAACGAAGACCTGGGCGGTGATGTTGAAGAAACTGTCAACCAAGTAGGTAAGCTGATTGATATATTCAAGTTGAAGGATATCTACAGTACAGAAGATGCTTTCCGTAAAGTTGGTAGTGCCATCAATGAGCTGGGTGCCGCTGGCACGGCCAATGAAGGATATATGGTTGGTCTCGCTGGACGACTTGCTGGTATTGCTCCTCTTGCTGGCGTTTCGATTGATAAAATCTTTGGTTTAGCGGCGACCCTCGATCAGCTAAAACAATCAGAAGAAGTTGCAGGAACTGCAATTTCGAAGTTGTGGATCAATATGGCTGGAGATGCTAAGACTTACAGCAAATACGCTGGAATGAATGTGAAGGAATTCCAAACCTTACTCGAAAAAGATTTCATGGGTGCCTTTCTTAAAGTACTACAGGGCGTTAAAAACTCATCCTCGGGTATTAACGAATTGGCCGCCACACTTGGAGATCTTGGACAAGAAGGCGGGCATGTTGTTCAGGTTTTAGGGTCATTGTCTAATAACATTGACATGCTTCAAAGTTCAATGTCACTGTCGAACCAAGCAATGGCGGAAGGCACCAGTCTAACAAAGGAGTATAACGTTAAGAATGAAAATGCCGCCGCACAGTTGGACAAAGCGCGTAAAGAGGTAAACAAGTTCTGGCGGGAATTAGGCGAAAAGCTTTGGCCTGTTTTAGTATCTGGAAATAGCCTGTTAACTATATTCCTTCGTTCTTTGATGGTGATAATCAACTTCATTGCTGAACACTATCGAATTATTACAATGGTGGCTACAGCATATTTCGCCTATAACACTGTGATCGCCCTAAGCAACACCAATCTTGCTGCAAATATTGTGCTGGTGAAATTAAAGGCTGCATGGGATAGAATCGCAACTGCTGCAACTTTGTTATGGGCTGCAGCTACTGAATTACTAGCCGGACGAATAGTAGGTGCAAATATAGCATTGAACTTATTTTTCAGAACAATAACCGTTCACCCTCTTGGATTATTGGTTGCTGCAATCAGCGCGATTGTTGCTGGTTTGGTATTATATGGTGACAATCTTAGGGGTATTGTAAAAACTCATGGTGTTCTAGAAAATGCCATGAAAAAAGCGCAGGACAATACCATTAATCAGACCACACAGATTGATTCCCTTAACAGAATCATGACAGACAATACTGTTGCTCAAAACAAACGACTTGCGGCGATGGAACAGCTTAAACAGATCATGCCGGGCGTGTTAGATAGTTATACCCAAGAAGAATTATTAATAGGCAAAGCTACCCGCGCAATCAAAGAGTATTCACAGGCGTTGGTTTTGAAATCACAGATTCAGGCGGCTGGTGATGAACTGGAAGAATTGGCCAAATTGGAACGAAAAATTGCAAAAGGTGAATTGGGATTTTGGACTGAAACATATCGAGAGATTAGAAAACAAATCGTCGGACTACCTGCATCAACCGTTTTTAATGCAGAAGATAATCTGCAGTCTTTGAAAAATATAGCCCAAGGGCGAAAACTGCTAACAGATTCTATACTAGCAAATACAGAAAAACTAAATAGCCTTACTGCTACTAAAACCGGAGGTAATACGGTTACGGGTGGCACCGTAACGCCTGAAGATAAAGAAGCAAAAAAAGCAGCAGAGAAAGCTGCCCGTGAAGCGAAAAAAGCGCGTTTAAAAGAGTTGGAAGAAGCAAAGAAAGCCTATCAATTACAGCTTCAAGCGGCAGGATTATTCCAGAGAGACCGCAAGCAAATGACTTCTGATGAACTGTCTAAACTAGCAGATATTGAAGCGGATTATCAGCAAAAAACGAATGAAATAAATCGAAAATATAACCATTCGCAACAGGAAACCACGAAGGTAGCACTATCAGAATTAATAAAACGGGAAGCAGCTCAGAAGAAATTCCGGGAAAAGCTTGTAGACAAATCAGATCCTTTGCTACAACAGGAAAATGAAGCTTATCAAGAAAGGCTTAAGCAAGCGGGTCTTTTTGGTTTGAAAAGAGAGGAAATGACGGCAGAACAAATTCAATCTGTCGAAATTCTCGAAAATAATCATCAAGCCAATCTTAATAAAATCGACGCCGATGCACTGGCTAAACGGACAGATCAGGTATTAGAAGCTAATAAATCTTTAATTACCGATCTTAAAATTCAGCACATTGATGAATTAAATTCGATCACAAGTTTATCACAGGCAAAAGAAGTTCTTTCTGAAAAACTCAACGCAAAGGAACTGAGCAAAGTAACCAATCTAGCACAGGCTAAAAAGCTGATCCGCAATCAGCAGGAACTTTCAGAACAGGAAGCCACACGCAAGCATCTTGAAGAATTGTTGGACATCCTGCAAGAAACAATGCGTACAGGACAATTAGAGGGCGTTAACCTATCGGATGCCCTTCTTTCCGACGAAGAAAAGAAAGCCCTGTCTAAAAAAATACAGGAATTAAAACTTGAAATCGCGGCTTTAAAAGGTTTAGATAAAACCGACGAATTTAAAACCGACACGAAGGGCAAGACCGATATCCTCGGTATGACTTTCGATGATTGGCAAAACCTCTTTACCAATATCGGCACCAGTGAAGAAAAGCTGCAGCGCATGTTTAATGCCGTTACTGCCGGAACCGATATCTGGAAGCAATATAACTCCTTCGTTGCTGCAGGTGAAAACGCCAAGCTGCAACAGGATGAACAGGCCAACAAGAAGAAGAAAGATAATCTGGACAAACGCTTAAAAAGCGGAAGCATAAGCCAGGAAGCTTACAACGCCCAGATCGAAAAGTTGGATAAAGATCTTGAAAAGAAAAAGTCTGTCATCGCTTACAATCAAGCGAAACGCGAAAAGAGCGTCGGTTTGATGACGGCAATCATCAATACAGCTACAGGGATCACTAAAGCGTTTCCGAATCCGGTCCTTATGGCGCTTGTTGCTGCAATGGGTGCTTTACAGGTCGCTACGATCATAAAAACACCTTTGCCAGTCATAGAAGGCCGCGAAGATGGTGGTTATATCGATGTTCGTCGTAAACAGGACAATAAACCGTTCAGGGCTAAAAATAGACCAAGTATGCGCGGATTTATAGACAAGCCAACTATTTTGGTGTCGGAAGGGGGTACCGAATGGGTGGCAAATAACGATCTTGTCAATAATCCCGTCACGGCTCCGGTTATATCCTGGCTTGATTCAGTTCAACGCAACGGAAATATCAATCCGTCGATGTTGTCATCGGTTATCCAATCGTCGATCACGGGTCGAGCAACAGGCGGCACATTCAGCGGTTCAACGCTCAATATTCCTGCTCCGGCGCCATTTGTTTATGACGATTCGAATATGGTAGCGGTAATAACGAAGCTTAACAATAAGCTCGATAATCTTAAAGCAGAAGTGGTTCTTTTAGGCAAAGGTGGCTTTGTTGAACAGTTCGAGGATCTTCAACGCGACCAGTCTAACGGATCACTCTAATGTCCTTTAAAACAGCATAGCACGAAGGTAATTTCGTGCTATGCTTGAAATTAAGGTCAAAAAATTAAACGTCGATCTTCCGTCGGATATCAGTATTGCAATGACGGTCGAAAATCCTATGATGGTAGAAGAAAGACTCCCTATCCCCTACAGTCTTGCTTTTGATTTGCCGATGACCCCTAGGAACCTGCAGATATTTGGTTATCCAAATCGTATAGGGGCGCATCTGGGCGATAATCTTTTCAAAACGTATTCCTGCCAGATCTATTTTCAGGGAATATTAATACATGATGGAACGGTTAACCTTGTAAGCTGTGAAAACACAATTAAGGTCAATTTTAAGGGCGTTGACTTTAATGAGAACTTAGATGTCGCTATGTTTTCCAAAGATGTTGGAGAAGTCCAATTTGCGGGCAATGAAGGCATCTATGACTTCGATAATACCCAATCTTATTTCAATTCGTATAAAAATTGGGCAACTGGATTAGCCTATAATACAAACCCAAATTATATTGCCGCTCCGATACACGTTCGTACAACCAATAACGAGTATAGGTATTATCAAGACGAAATCAGATCCTATTACGACCGCGTAACGGGTCTTACTTATCGATCGTCTTTAACAAATCCCCCAATATTGGAATTGCAAAAGCAATATCTAAATTGTTTCAACCCTTCGTTACAAAACTTCTATTTCAAAGATTCAAGCAATAGCGATCAGGCACACGGAATTATATTCCCAATTTTTCGGATGAAATATCTTATTGATAAGCTTATTGGCTCCAATCTGATCGAATCACCTTTTGAAACAACCGCTTTGCGCGACATATTGATTCCGACATTTTATCTTAAGAATCTCTTTGTTACGTGGAGTGAACCCAAACCGATTACAAGTAGCCCATTGGGTGAATTGCCTGCTTATCTGACGTTATCCGAATGCTTGCCTAACATCAATGCAAATAAGTTCCTGCAGATGATCCTTAATCTATTCTGCCTTACGCTGGTGGCTCACAAAGGGAAATTTATCGTCAAGGAAAATAAAGAAGTGTTTGCCCAGCCTGTTAAAGCAGACTGGTCAACTAAGCTGCAGGGTGTTTTCAATAAATCAAAACAGGATGCTCAGTATTATGATTATGGCTTCGAAGATCCAAAATACTATGCAGAGGAAAATGTAACGTTTACCGAAGTAGCTACCCATGAAGCCATGCAAGCCAAGGAATTCAATCTGACTGACCATGATGATTCGTATTCGGAAACATTTCTGATTACGTCAACGCAGGAAATTTTTATTAAAAGCGCCTACTACCAATACTACATTGTCCAAAACGTGGAAGGCTATGAACTTGTAATCGGATATGACTTCAAGGGGTATAAAAAACCAAAAGCAAAAACAGAATCTGGGGAGAAAAACAAGTTTAACGCAAAGTCAGATATCAAGCAGCTATACCTATCGCCCGCTGTCTACTGGAATAGCCTAAACGACGATCCGCTATCAAAGAAATTTTGGCTGGTGCCTAAATGGGACCCGGAAAACATGCAAGACATTGCTGTTCGGAACGTACGGCAGACTTATCTATCATTGTTGGTTTATTCGGGAAATCGCACTATTGGAACTAAGACCTATCCGTTTTTAAGCCCCTACGGAAATGCAAACATTTCGCTTTCTTGGGACGGTCCAGACGGTTTGATCGAGCAATATCATAAAGAATTCAAGAACTGGATCGAAAAGCCCCGCTTAAAAGGATCTGGCGTTTTCCTGTTGACAGCGTTGGAACTGAACAGGCTTTCGATTACGGACAAAGTTCACCTGGACGGGCGTAATTTCTACATTGAAAAGCTGCAGTATACCATAAGACGTGACCGAATAGATCCTGTTGTCGCTGATCTGATCGAGGTTTAGACCTGTCCTTTACCAATCTGCCATATAAAAGCATTTTTGCCTAACTGAAACTAATATGAATGAGTTAATTAAAATCCTGTTCGCACCATTGATCCAAGCGCTATCGAAGTATTATCGGCAGACAATCACAGGTATAATGATAATATTGATTTTTTGGCTGATCGACAGTAATCGACAGGATACAAAAGATAATAACGACGGTTGCAAAGAAGATCTGAAGGAAGCCCGGAAGGAAATTTCAGAACTAAATAAAATCCTTTTACAGAATGTGCTTAATGATAAAGAACTAAAAAATCAGACAGCTAAAAACGATTCAATTGTAAGAAAACAGTCCGCACAGGACATTAAACAAGTAATGCCATGAGATACTTTTTATTATGTGTCGTAATTGTGATAGTCGGTATTATCGCATTTACTTTCTACCAGGAAAACAGGTCGCTAAAAGCGGAATATAAACAAATGAGTGACTTAAAAGACAGTGTAAATGCCTATAACACTATCGTCGGGACCACGCACGATAGTTTGGGCCAAAAAACAATTATTCGGTACATTCCAATCGAAACCAACCGAAATATTGGGGACTTCGTTTCCAAAAGCGTAGCGGACACCCTACAGGCAGCGTTAAAAATTGCACTAAAGGATGTCAAGTCGTGGAAATCATTCGCTATTACCCTGCAGGATTCATTGAAAGGAACGCGGTACCAAGATCATAAGGGCGCACAATGGGCGCAATTAAAAGACAAAACATTTGATATCCGCTACAATATCGATTCCAATCTTTGGATACCGAAAGTCACGATAAAACCCGAATTGCTGACGTATCGATCACGTAAATCAATATTCCATCCCTACAAATATTATTCGGCCATCATTGTTTCCGATGATCGGGCGCAGATCAGTTTGGTTCAGGACGTCACAAAGGTTAAACAGCCTTCACGCTGGGGCATTGGCGCTTTTGGCGGACCGATCATGACGCCAAACGGATTTTCCTATGGTATTGGTTTGGGTGTGACGTATGACTTAATATCCTTTTAGTATGCTCTCTATTCGATCAAAACCGGACACCTTAAATTATTCGTTGAGCTTACCCCCTATCGAAGTCGCTTCGACACAAGCCCAGGTCACGGTCAAGCTATTGGATGGGACAACGGAAATCATCGAGGAAAATTACAGCCCTTTAAATCATTTCACTTATTTGGTTTTGAAGTATTCCCTGTTGATCGATGATCTGCTAACAATAGACAGACCTAAAGACGATCTGGTTACAATTCACGAACAGGGATGCCGAACATTTACAGTCAGCATAACCGATGCTGACATGACGGTAAATATCGCTTTTAAAGTATTAAAAGGATTCTACTATAGACAGCCTATTGATCTGGAATTCATCACGTCAACAAACTGGCTAAATATTGCGATCCTTCCCCAGACGGTAAGAACACACCAGCCAGTTTACTTAACTGCTTATCCAGGTGAATCGGTTACGGTTAAGGTCTATTGTTTGTTTGAAGACAATACAACGGCGTTGTTAAGCTATGCCACTCTACAAGCTTTGAAGCTGCAGACGGTAGATGTGTCTGCCTATTTGGTTCAGCGCAATTCCACAAAGAAGCTAAAACAGTACACTGTTTACGCGGTCAATTCTGCTAACAAGATCATACTAAGAAAACAGGTTTTTGTCGTCGAACAATACAACCATGTTGTCGATGAATTTTTCGTTTTTCAAAACCGTCTGGGTGGTTTTGACAGCTTGGTGATGTCTGGTGAACAGAAAGAAACGTTCAAAAATGAAACTTCCACGGCGATCATGCAGGAAGAATACGTCGTGGAATACGCCGGAACCCTTTCACGATCTGTAAAAAAGAATACTGGCTATATCCAGTCACGCCAACACCGACAGTTATTGATCGATTTCATTTTCAGTAAACAGCGGTACCATCTGCTTGATGGTGCTTTCCGTGCTATCAATCTGAAAGATCCGGCTATCGATCCGACAAAGAATGCTTTGAACGACTTCGATATCGAATTCTCCTATCAGGACACTATGCTTGCCTATCCATATATAGTGCAAGCCCCTAACTTTTTAAAACTTTAAAACTTTACAATAATGAGCGACAATATTTTAGAGCCTACAATCAATGGACTTCCCCCTATAACCGACTGGCAGAAGGTATTTTTAGTTCTTCAACAGGCAAACGAAGCATTTTGGAGAGGTGCCACAATGAAAGATTTCGGTAAACAGATTATTGGTGATATCGAAATTCAGGGAGCAGATTTTTATGACTTACCAGTCGCCACTTCCTCCACGCCGGTTGCTCTTCCTATTCCTACGGTCTCAAATAAATTTGGCTTTTTGGCAAATGGCAAATATAGTCAGCAATCCGGAGGAACTTTAGAATATAGCGCCACACAATGGGGATTGGTTCTATTTGATGGTACTAAATGGGTAAAAAGATTTACCTTAGATATGCCGACAGTTCAGGGGGTAGACGTCGTAGTACAAGGAAGTAGTAATTTGCCAACGTCTAAAGCTGTATATGATTTTGTTCCTTTGGACAATACTGGGGTAAACATTTATGATAGAGACAGCCCGGATAATGTGCCCAATAGAGGTATAAACAACGCTACTGGTGATATAGTTACTTCAACAGGCGCTATATTGTCATATCCAATAACAGTTACCGAAAATACACAATACGCATGTCTAAACTTTGGTGTTGCTAGAAGCATACAGTTTCAGAACTCTAGTGGTGCAAAATTATCTTTCATAGTTACTAATGGTGTTTTCACAACGCCAGCTGGATGTACAAGATTACAATTTAGTGCAAAGCTTTCTAGCGAATCATCAATGCCTGCAGGTATAGGTATAGCTAAAGGCACTTCAACAGAGAAGATAACTAAAGCTAGATCAGGATTTAAGCTTTTAGCCGATTCTTTAGTGGCGGGCGCTACATTAGATGGTAATAAGATTTTAAGTAACCAAGACATTAGGGTATTAAACAATGATTTATCTAAAGTTAAATCGACAAATCTTTTTGATAGAAATAGTACTTTAATTGAGGATAATAAAGCCGTGAATGCTTCCGGTGATATAGGTACCTTCAGCGGTTATAAATTATCACATCCCATAGCTGTAGAACCTAACAGTTTAGTAGGTTTTTCAGGGCTTACACCTGGGACAAGGAATGTTCAGTTTCAGGATAAAAATGGTTTAAAAGTTGGGTATTTCAGTGGAACAAGTGCTTTTTCGTCTATATTTACGCCGGCCAACTGTTACAGAATGCAGTTTACTATTAAGTTTGCTACAGAAACAGATATACCACCTATAGAGGTATTTACTTACAATCCTGTTACAACATTAGCTTTTGAGGGCAAAATTGTTGTTCCTTTAGGAGATAGCATAACAGTAGCCAACAATTATGCTACATACCGTAATTTCCTAAGGGATATCACAAAGGCATCAGATGTTAAAATGAAAGGATTATCAGGCCAATCATTTGCAGGGCAACTTCAATCTGATGATGTTATTCAGTCAGTAATTGATGAAAATCCAAGTTTAGTTCTGATACATGGTGTTAACGATCATAGGACCTCACGGCCTATTGGTGCACTCTCTGATACAGCAGGTTCGGCAACATATTTAGGAGGGTTGAAAAAAATTGTAGAAAGACTTATAGCTCATAATAAAAATGTAAAAATAATTTTTTGCACCCCTATCCCTTATGGACGTGTAACAAGTAGCCCATCATCCGATGAGCCTAATTCCCTTGGATTACGAAGTCTAGATTATGCTAATGCCATGAGAAATTTAGCTGATATGTATTCAATACCAGTGGTAGACTTTTCAAGAAATCTTCCATTCAGGCCAAGCGTTGAAGGATCGTCTGAAAGGGTTTATACGTCTGATGGAGTACACCCAATAGACACAGGTTACAGACCTATGACTAATCTAGTAGGTAAAGGTATAAATGCTTGGTTTTAATTTTATGATAAAGATATATTAGATAAAATATATAAGAACAGTCTCCCAAACCATTTTTTTTAAAAGAAAGCTGGAGGGTGGACCTAAACCACCCTCATTTTAGGTATATCACTAAATTCTTCATTGACCTTAAGCGCTAGATCTAGATTATCATCATCATCCAAATGGGCATACGTCATCGTCGTTTCGATTTTCGTATGCCCTAAGATTTTCATAAGTGCTAGTATATTCCCCCCGAATTTCATAAATAGATGTCCAAAAGTATGTCGGCCCGCGTGGCTACTGACCTTTTTATTGATCTGGCACAACTTCATCAGAACTTTCAGCGTACGGTTATACTCCTGTTCAGTTGGAAGATCGAAGAATTTACCCTTATTATTTGAAATGAACTTTTTCGCTATTGGGATCAACGGTATTGTAATAGTCTTAGGTTTATTCTCCGAATTCTTGACCATTAAAAACTGTAGGAAATTATCGGATACCATCCACTGATATGTAGAGTTATATAAATCGGATATTCTGAATCCAGTAAAACAACAAAACAAGAATGCTTTTAGAACTTGATAGTCCTGTGAACCCAATACCCCCTCATCAAGCTTATTGATTAGTCTTACAACCTCCTCTTTTCTCAGATAGACCGCTTCTTTTTTGTGGTATGGGTTTTTAACTTCTTTAGGGCCGAACTCCGGCACATATACACCATGTTGCTCATTCGCTATTGTCAAGTAGGCTTTAATATCTTTTATGCGTGTCCAGACGGTATTGTCGGAAATTGACTTCTTTACAACTTTACCGTCCTGTTTGATCTCCGACTTTAGATAATTGCGATAATCAGTGAACCATTTCTTATCGACCTGGGAGAATTCAGTCAGAGGTCGAAAATCAATTATAGAATTGATCGTACTTAGATGGTTCATGTAAGTACGTTTGACTATTTCTTTGCTTTGGTATCTTTCTTTCCTTGACAATCTCATAAAGGCAACAAGTGAACGCGATGCATCATAGTAAAGCAATTCCCGTTCGATCATTTCATTAGTCAGCATTCGATTCTGTAGACGGAAACGCTTAGCAATTTCATTGATTCGGGATATCTGGTCCCGAATTATCATATTATAATCATTTACGTCCTCGACGTTTTTATAGCGCTGGCGCAATTCATTTTTACCAAAATCAATTTTTGCGTGCGGCCATTCCAAATTAATATTGAATTGCTTACGATCTGCTTTTTTGCCTTTGACCGATATATAGGACTCTATGTAAAGAGCCGACATACCATTTTGCTGAATTCGTGCTGTCCAAGTAAACAGCTTTAAAGAAATTTTGAACATTTGTCCGGGTGATGATATAGGTTTACTCATAACCGAAAATCCTGTATACACGTTGTCTACAAATTTTTCGGCTTGTTAACTAAATCACCCGTGTCAAGGTGTGGTTTTACGTTCCCAAAAGGGCATTTTACTAATAAAGGGCCTTATGATATATAATCTTAAGACCCTTTTAGTACCCGGAGCCGGAGTCGAACCGGCACGGTTTCCCACTGGTGTTTGAGACCAGCGCGTCTACCAATTCCGCCATCCGGGCATATCCGTTTGGGATGATGCAAAAGTAGGTTTTTTATTGAAAAGGAGAAAACTTTTTGAACAAATTTTCAATGAAAACCAATATAGAACTGAAATTCAGTCGAATAATTTTTCATTAGTTACTCAAAAAACTTGCTTTAACCGTGATATTAGCTGTTTTTTTTCTTGAGGTTGTATTAAATGCACCGCCAGAAGAGTACTCTTCGTTGTCGTTTTGTCCTGTTATCTGAAAAATTCCGAGATCGGCCTTTACCAGATTACCTAATCCGGCATTCGATTCCTTTGCAATATTTTCTGCACGTTGATGTGCATTTTTTGAAGCCTGTGAAATAAGTTCTAATTTCAGATCCTCTAGCTTGGAGTAATAATAATTGGGGGTGCTGGAGCTAAGTTCTATCCCTTTGGAAATTAATGTCGATATTTCTCGTGACGCATTGTCCACTTTATTTAAGTCTTTGGATTCGACACTTACGGCCTGCGATAATGTATAACCGGAAAAAGTATTATAACCATTCCCCTTTCCATCTGTATGATATTCGAAATCTTTGGCAATATTAACGGCCTCGAAACGGATTTCGTCGGCTTTAACCCCTTGTTGCACTAAAAAATCCCGCACCAAATCACGATCTGTGGCCAGTTGTGCTGAAGCAGCACTCAATTCATAATTCTTTCGGCTAAAAGTAGCACTCCATTTGACTAGATCAGATTCGAAATCTTTTTTGGCATTACCATTAACAGTGATTGTCTGCGTCGATTTAAACTTATAACGATAAGCTGTACCCAATATCCAGGTGCCAAGCAAGAGCACAGCGCCCATTATAATCGAAATAATAACAGCGGATGATGATTTCATAACCAGTTTTTTATGTTTACGTAACAATGAATATACCAAAAAATCGATGTTTATTTATTTTTTATGAATAAATTGCGACAAAAAGGTTTAAAATATGAATAAGAAAAGTATCTGTATTCCATTTTGTTTTCTGGCAGCATTCGCTGCCCATGCACAAAAGAAACCATTGGATCATACGGTATATGATAGTTGGCAAAGCGTATCATCGCCCTATATCAGTAAATCGGGAAAATTTGTCCTGTTCCAGGTCGTTCCACAAGAAGGCGATAATAAGCTTTTTCTAAAAACCAAAGAAAACAAAGAACTCATTCAAATTCCCCGTGGATATAATGGAAAACTGACAGATACCGAAAACCATCTGCTAAGTTTGGTCAAAGCGCCATTTGCCGTAACCCGAGAAGCCAAAATCAAAAAGAAGAAAGCCGAAGAACTCCCAAAAGATTCATTGGCGATCTACAATTTAACAACTTCATCCCTTGTCAAATTTGCGCAGGTAAAATCCTACAAAATTGCCGATCAAAACAACAATTTCGTCTCTTTTCTTTTCGACAAGGAAATAAATGAGAAATCTGAAACAAAAGCGGTTAATGATGCCACATCAGCAAAGAAAAGCAGCGATAAAAAGAAAAAAACGGTTGCAACGCTTGCTTTATATGATTTAAATTCCGGTGATTCGGTACAATTTTCATCCGTAGATCAATACGAATGGAATAAAAACGGATCAAAAATTGTTTTTTCAAAAAAAACGGATTCGAAAGATAGCCTGTCAAAAGAATCTGGAGTCTACCTCTACGAAATAGCAACTAAAAAGCTTAAAAAAATATCAAATGGAAAAGGCAATTATAAAAATTTCAAATTTGATGAATCAGGCAATCAGCTCGCTTATCTAGGGGATCTCTCCAATGAAAAGGCATTGCTGAAAAATTATAATTTATATTACTATTCAAATGGTATAGATACAGCCCAATATCTTGCAACAAAAACCAGCAATGGTATACCTAAAAACTGGGCTGTTAGCGGGGATGGGGATATCCGTTTCAGCAAAAATGGAGAGAAGTTATTTTTCGGCATAGCACCAATACCGCGTGTTAAAGACACCACTTTGGTTGATTTTGAGCATGCTAAAGTAGACGTTTGGAACTGGCAAGACGATTATTTACAACCCATGCAGTTGGTAAATTTAAAGAAAGACCTTGCAAGAAACTTCTTAGCGGTCACTTACCCCAAATACAACCGTAACATTATCCCCCTGACGGATCAAACATTCAACTCCACCGCACTTACACCGGACGGAAATGAAGAGTATATCTTAGCGCGTACTGATTTTGGCAAGCGCATCGCAAGCCAATGGGAAGGTAGAACAAGAGATGACATCTATCTGGTTTCGACAAAAACAGGAAATAAAGAGTTAATCCTTTCAGACTTTTCGGGAAATGCAATCTTAAGTCCTGACGCAAAATACATCGTATATTTCGACCAAGATAAAGGAACCTGGAATTCCTATCAGGTTAGTTCAAAGAAAAAGACAGTTCTAAACGACGGTATACCTGCGTCCTTTGCGGACGAAGAAAATGATATGCCTACCTCAGCACAAGGATACGGCATGGCAGCATGGAGCCCAGACTTTAAAGGGATTTACGTCAATTCGAGATATGATATCTGGTATTTTAACTTGGACGGTTCCAGCAAATCCATCTTGACGAACGGCTATGGAGCTGCATCACAGACAACTTTCCGCTACTTGCCTTTAAAAAGAGAAGAGGATCGCGAACAAGCCACTACACTTGACTATAAAAAGGGTGGTTTTCTAACGTCTTTTGACAATAAAACCAAAGAGTCTGGTTTCTACCAGTTCAAGGGACAGCATAGCGATCCTAAAAGTCTTTTGGTAGAGGCAAAAGCGTTCAAGAATATCAGCTCTTCTGCAGATCAACAAACGATCCTGTACAGTAAAGAGGATTATATGAATTCACCGAATATCTATACCAATACCATCAAGTTCAAAGACGAATTACAGCTATCCAATATTAACCCCCAACAGGCTAATTACAATTGGGGTACAGCAGAACTTGTTCATTGGACAACGCCTGAAGGAAATCAGGCTGAGGGAATTCTTTATAAACCAGAAAATTTTGATCCTGCAAAAAAATATCCCATTATAGCTTATTTCTATGAAAAGCTTTCCGATGGATTATATACATATCAACCTCCTGCTCCTACGCCATCACGTTTGAACATCCCCTATTTTGTAAGTAACGAATACCTTGTATTTGCACCAAATATAAGCTACAAAACAGGTCACCCTGGTCAATCAGCTGAAGAATACATCAATTCGGGGATGAAATACCTCGCTCAGAATGCATGGGTTGATAGTACGAAGATGGGAATACAGGGTCAAAGTTGGGGCGGCTATCAAGTTGCTCACCTCATTACACGGACCAATATGTATGCTGCAGCTTGGACTGGTGCTCCTGTTGTCAACATGACATCTGCCTATGGCGGAATACGCTGGCAGACCGGTATGTCGCGTCAATTCCAATACGAACATACACAGAGCCGCATCGGAAAAACGCTATGGGAAGCTCCGGAACTGTACATCGAAAATTCACCTTTATTCCATTTAGATAAAGTTAAAACTCCTGTTGTCATTATGGCCAATGACAATGACGGGGCCGTGCCATGGTATCAAGGCATTGAAATGTTTACTGCATTGCGCCGATTAAACAAACCCGTATGGATGCTGAATTATAATGGTGATGAGCATAACCTCATACTCCGACAAAACCGCAAGGATATACAAATTCGCGAGCAGCAATTCTTCGATCATTTCCTAAAAGGTGCCCCCGCCCCTGCCTGGATGAAGAAAGGAGTACCTGCCACCGAAAAAGGAATAGACTGGGGATTTGAATTATAACACAAAACAATAAAAAAGGTGTGATTTATATAAATCACACCTTTTTTATTAGCTAAAAACCATAATTTTTGAATTATTTCACAAAAAACATCAAAAAAAATTTCAGTTTTCAATAAAAACACAATATTTTTGAAAAACAAAATCAACAAAACTGTAATTTAACTACAAAATACAAATGTCGAACCTAAGATTCAAAGCAGTAGAAGCAGCAGGCTCACGCCAAATTGCTTCATTTGAAAAAGTTGAAACTAAAAAAGCAACTGACATCTACGGAAAGAATGTTTTTTCCGTAAACAAAATGAAAGACTACCTTCCTAAAAATTCATACAAGGAGTTAGTTGCATCCATTGAAGAGGGACAGATTATTTCAAGAGATTTGGCGGAACACATTTCACAGGCCATGAAAACTTGGGCACTTAACCACGGCGTTTCTCACTACACACACTGGTTTCAACCGCTAACAGGTTCGACTGCTGAAAAACATGATGCTTTTTTTGAGCCAGACGAAAACGGTGAAGCAATTGAAAAATTTACAGCTGACGCATTAGTTCAACAAGAGCCCGATGCATCTTCTTTCCCAAATGGTGGTATCCGTAACACCTTCGAAGCTAGAGGTTATACAGCTTGGGATCCATCTTCTCCTGCCTTCATTTACGAAACAGGCGCTGGTAAAACATTATGTATTCCAACAGTTTTTGTTTCCTATACTGGTGAATCATTAGACTATAAAGCTCCTTTATTGAAAGCGATCAACGCAGTAGATAAAGCTGCAACAGATGTTGCTCAATATTTTGATAAATCGGTCACTAAAGTAAACGCTTCTCTTGGTATCGAACAAGAGTATTTCTTGGTTGACCTTTCCTTATATAATGCTCGCCCAGATCTTCAGTTAACTGGCCGTACGTTATTTGGCCATATGTCGGCAAAAGGCCAACAATTGGAAGACCACTATTTTGGTGCGATTCCAGAGCGTGTATTAGCTTACATGGTGGATTTGGAAAATGAAGCTTTAAAATTAGGTATTCCTTTAAAGACTCGTCACAACGAAGTTGCACCTTCTCAATTTGAATGTGCTCCAATGTACGAAGAAATCAACTTGGCTATCGATCACAACCAATTGTTGATGAATGTCATGGAACAAGTTGCTTTAAGACACAACTTCAAAGTATTGTTGCATGAAAAACCATACTCCGGTGTCAACGGATCTGGTAAACACAACAACTGGTCTTTAATCACAAATACCGGTGTAAATTTATTATCTCCTGGAAAAACGCCTAAAAACAATTTGATGTTCTTGACTTTCTTTGTCAACACCATTAAAGCTGTTTATGAATATGCTGATTTGATGCGCGCTTCTATCGCTAGTGCAAGCAACGATCACCGCCTAGGTGCAAATGAGGCTCCACCAGCAATTATTTCAATTTTCTTAGGCTCTCAATTGGATGAGCTTTTGGAAGAAGTTGAATCTGCTCGTGTTGCTAAAAAAGTAAAAGCAGAGGCAAACTTATGGCATGGTATCCCTAAAGTTCCTGAGTTAAAATTGGACAATACAGACCGGAACCGTACCTCACCATTTGCTTTTACTGGTAACAAGTTTGAATTCCGTGCTGTTGGTTCTTCTGCAAACTCTGCTTTACCGATGACTGTGTTGAATGCAATCGTTGCAGCACAATTGATCGAGTTCAAAACGGAAGTAGATAAACAAATCAAAAAAGGCATTAAAAAGGATCTTGCGATCTTAAATGTTGTCCGCAAATACATCAAAGATTCAAAAGCAATCCGTTTCGAAGGCAATGGATATAGCGAAGAGTGGGAAAAAGAAGCTGAGGCACGTGGTCTTTCTAACATCAAATCTACGCCTAAAGCATTAGATGTTTATGTAAAAGAAGAATCTTTAGCCCTGTTTGAATCACTAGGTATTTATACTAAACGTGAATCAGAAGCTCGCCACGAAATCTTGCTTGAAAACTTCTATAAAAAATTACAAATTGAGGCGCGTGTCATCGAAGAGATGGTTAACAACCAAATTGCTCCTGCATGTTTCATTTATCAAAACGAATTGATTGAAAATGTCAAAGGATTGAAAGACCTTGGTCTAGCGCAGGCGGCGTTCAGCTCTCAATTGAACTTTGTAGAACGTATTTCAACACACGTAAATACCATTCTGGAGCAAGCTGAAGCAATGCGTCAGGAACGTAAAAAAGCAAACCAAATTGATGACGTACGTGAAAGATCAATCGCTTACGATGAATCGGTTAAACCATATTTCGATGTGATCCGTTATCATGTCAACAAATTGGAGAAAATTGTTGATGACAAAAAATGGCCTCTTCCAAAATTGAGAGAGATCTTATTTTTAAGTTAAGATAACTTCCCTAAAACAAAAAGAGCCTGCGATATCGCAGGCTCTTTTTGTTTTAGGGAAACCTTCGCTATCTCTCGCTCCTTCTCTCCCCATACAACAGTAGCTCCTATTTTTTTAATCGATTATCTTCATCATTATTACCAGCCTTCTTATTGACTGACTTAATATTCATATTACCAAAACGATAAGAAACTGACAATCGGATAACCCGACTATCATATCCATTTCGTATACGATAGTATCCATTTTCCTGATAACTCGACAATCTGCGCTGACCTCTTGTATTCAACACATCATTTACAGCCAACTTCACATTCAATTTTTTGTCGAGAAATGTTTTTCCAGCCCCTAGATCGATACCATAGTAAGACTGAAAACTAAATACCCCATAAACTGCTGGCGAAAAATAATTGGCTGTCAGCTCCAGATTTGTTGTTTCCCCAATTCGAATATCATGATTGGAACTTACCTGGAAAGATAACTTTTCCAATTGGCGTTGCGCTCCGGAGTGCTCATCAAAACTAAACTTATTATAAAAAGCGCTGGCATTGTTAGAAATACTCCACCATTTAAAAAGCTTAACTGGTATATTGACATTCATGTTGTAATAATCAAAATAAGCCAGGTTTCGGTCTGTCTGTGCAATAGCTTTGGTCTCCGAATTGCTTTCTATGACCTGGGTGATGGCATCGTTGGTCCTCTTGTAGCCCAAACTCAATAAATAGCGATCTTTAAAAGTATAATTTACTTCATACGAATTAGTATATTGTGGATTTAAATAAGGGTTGCCATACTGATACGTGTATTGATCCAAATAATACACAAAGGGATTCAATGACCCATAATCAGGGCGGTCAATACGCCTGCTATAACTCGCACCAAGCTTGTGATTATCATTAATCTGTTGCTGTACAAATATTGATGGGAAAAAATCGGTATAGGTCCGTTTTGTTTGTTGCCCTAGCGTAACTGAATTTCCCAGGGAGCTCGTATTTTCAACACGCAGTCCAGTTTGTACCGAAAACTTTCCGAACGATTTATTTAGGCTGAAATAAGCTGCAGCTATATTTTCATTATACAAAAACTGATTACTTTGACCATTATTTGGCACAAACTCGCCTTGCTGATCCTGATCTTCATACAACAAATTATTATCTGTTTTTACGCGGCTATATTTTAGGCCCGCCTCAAGTTTCGTCGTTTTATTAAAAGGATGCGCAAAATCGGTTTTAAAAACTAATATTTTTGTCTTAGAAAGCATATCATTCCGGAAAATATTCGGTGATTTAAATTCCGCCCAATTTGCGTCCAAAAAACGGTTTCCAACAGTGCTATTGTCATTATTTTTCGAATATGAATAATCCCCATTAATGGTCAATTCAGTCCCTAAGGTATCAAATGTCTTTTTATAGTTAAGATTATAAGTGAGGTAATGGTATTTAAAATCTGACAAATTGCTTCCTAATACAATCGAATCAAGCTTTCCTTTTTGAGAGGCGATCAGATTGCTTCCCTCGCGTGTTGAATGGCCATTACTTACGTTACCGTTAACCACAAATCCAATAACCTCCTCTTTCCCCAGGTTAAAATCTGCCGCAAATTTGAAATTATGGCCTCGATAACGGAATTTCGAATAAGAATCCGAATTAAAAAAAGTCGTCCCGGTTTTGGTATCTACAGCCCTATCGATATCTAAATCATTAAATCCTAAGGCATTTGCGTAGTTATAAGAAGAAAATAAGTTTACCCAATTGTTACGATGGTTTATTAGAAAGCCACCATCCGCCTTTGTATATTTACCTTGCCCTAAATTGAGGTTTAAACTAACATTACTTCCAAATTGCGTATTCTTCTTTGTCTTAATATTAATGATTCCTGCATTCCCTGCGGCATCATATTTTGCGGGTGGATTGGTCAGTACTTCGATCGACGCTATTGCATTGGAAGCCGTATTTTCCAATAATCGCGATATTTCATCAGCAGAAAGATAAGTAGGCTTACCATCAATCATGATAATCACATTACTTTTTCCACGTAGATTGATCTTTTTGTTGTCTAAAGTTACTCCCGGAACCTTTTGCAGGAGCTCCAATGCGTTATTCCCTGTTGCCAAAATACTGTTTTCGACATTGAGGACAACTTTATCGAGATGACTTTCAATCAATGGCTTCTTACCGATCACCTGTGCCTCACTCAACACTTTACTTTCCATTTGTAAACGAATCGTATCCAGCACCTTGAGATCTCCCGTACTTACAACCATTTCAGCAGAACGATAAATAGCATACCCTACCGTGGACACCTGTAGGCTATACTTGCCCTCGGGAATCGCAGATAACACAATTTCTCCATTTTCGTTGGATAAAGTTCCTTTTAACAAGATATCATTGGGCTTCCGAAATAGTGAAATATTTGCAGCCACAATAGGCTGGTTGTCTTGTCCAACAACGACTGTACGTAATCTTCCGCCGTCAGACTGTGCTGAAACGGGTCCGGCAATAGAAAACAGGAATAAAATAAGAGAAAATAAGAGCAATTTAATTTTTTGTGGTTTCATAATGTAATTTCTTTAGGCTATCGATTAGATAGTCAACTTCATAATAATGACAACAAACCTCGTGTATTCATTACACGTTGACTAGTAGAAATAGATAGATCGTCCGATTCACTCGGTAGACAACCAAATAACATCGGTAAACCATATCCCTCACTGATCGATGCTAAAGCTGATACAATCATCCCAGCTAATCTTGAATCTCCAAAAAGCACAGCGCAAGAAAAGCACATCGAATCAAAATAAAAATTCAAAAAATAAACAAAAATCAAAACAAATAAATTGTATACAAAAAATATTAAGCATAATATTTGTATTTTTACACAGAAAATTAGTAAACTGATTAATGAGCACTGTATCATTGAAGAAAAGATTCTACCGTATTTATATCCTTATGATACGATTTATGCATGGCGAGCATTCTGGAGACGCATTACGTAATGTTTCCATCAGCATCTTGCCAAGTTTAGCGATCTACTTATTGGGAGCGCAAGCGAGCACGGCAATTGGAATCGGTGTCGGATCGTTATTAACAACACTCACAGATCCTCCTGGAAACAGAAAGGATAAACTTTCTTCTGCTCTCGTATGTATTCCCACCTTTTTCGTTGCATCATTGTTTACAGCGATTGTATTTCCGTATCATTGGCCCTTGGTTATATTGCTAGCGGCGGCCGGTTTTATATGTACGTTATACGGTATTTTTGGAGCTCGTTATGCTGCAATTGGAAACATGACATTGATTCTCATGAGTTTTGTGATCGGAATGGCCCCGCAACACCCCCTTGCAGTTAGTTTACAGATTACAACAGGATCCATTATATATTACTTTTTTAGCCTTTTACAGGCCTATATACAACCTTATCGCTCGCTAAAACATGCGATGGCCAATGGTTTTCATGGATTATCCCAATTTCTATTGATACGATCCCAGTCTTACGATCCCGATATTCCTTTGAATATAACGTACAGTCGCGTAGGCAAAATTCATGGCCAGATCAGCGAACAGCAGGAACAAATCAGGTCCCTTCTTTTTCGAGAAAAAAAAATCATAAGCCAACAGTGGCATAAAAGCAATTATTGGCTCAGTCAAGTTTATGGGTTAATTGACCTCCATGAGTTAATTATTGCACTTGATCACGACTATGATGCGATTCGCAAAAACCTTGCAGACACGGGCAGCCTCCCTTTAATCCGTCAAACAATCAAATTATTAGCTTTAGAAATTGATAGCTTTTCACAACCTAACAAGAGGTTTCGGTATGCACATCAATTATATCACAATAACTTTAAAATTAATGCCCTCTTACAGGATTTAAAAGAAATTCAAGAAGAGCAGGCCGGTCAAGCAAAAAGTATATTATATTCGATCATAAGCAACATCGAAGCAATTATTGAAGTGCTCAACCGAATTCAGGTGGCTTTTTATCAAAATCAGGAAATCCAGGATAAGATTGACAGCAGTGAGTACCAACAATTTATCAATCGACCTTTGCGCAATCTTGCTGATCTAAAAAGTAAACTCCATCTGAATAACCCGCTTTTTCGATTTGCCGTTCGGATGGCTCTTCTTTTTGGAACAGGCGCATTGATCGGTATTTTATTTTTAGATTTTAAATATACCTATTGGATCTTACTGACGATCGCTATTGTTGCCAGACCAGCATTTTCAATGACAAAAAAGCGTAATATAGAGCGTATTGTAGGCACATTCTCGGGTATAATCGTTGGCATATTCTGCTTAATTGCTATTCATTTTCTCCCGGCTCTTCTTACCATAGCTGCATTAGGTCTTTTCGGATTCTTTTTATTCAATCGATCTAATTATATGGTCAGTGTCATCTTTATTACCTTGGGAATTGTGATTGCACTCAATTTGTTTGAAGGCAATATCAATCTCATTTTAGGCAGCCGAATGCTTTTTACACTTATTGGAGCATTCTTGGCTATAGCAGGTTATTTCTTGATCCCTGTACGCCAGAGCACAGGCATGGTTCAGCTGGCAAAAGAGGTATCTCTTTACAACGAACATTATTTCCAGATCATCAATAACCGTCTGTCGGACGAGAGACAAAGTTCGTTTGATATACGGCTGGCTCGCAAAAAAGCGCAGACTGCCATGGCCCTGTTTTCAGACGCTATCAATCAAATGAAAAAAGAACCCGAACACAAATGGATGGATTGGTCACATATACACCATTTTCAGGCACTCTCTTATCAGGTCAACTCCCATTTGGTGGGTCTTTCGCTATCGTTAAGCAAAAAGACGAATCGCCACCTGACGTATGATATCCATAGTAGAATTGATGCACTTAAACCTCTTTTAACAGATTTAAATCAAATTGCAGAACGGATCAACTTAAAGAAATCATAATACCCGATTGGCAGTTACTTATCAAGTTTCATCGAACAATATGCGATCCGATCCGTATGTTATTCAAAATTCCTTTAACTAAAAAACAGCTTTTCTTTTGCTTTAATAAAAAAAGAGTTTATATTTGTATCGTCTTCGAAAGAAGATTTCTAATCAACACCTCCCTTAATCAGTAGGTCTTGATTTATAAAGAAGTGGCGAGAGACTGGCTCAATGACCCACTGGCAACCTTCAATTTGTTTGAAAAGGTGCCAATTCCTGTCCAAAACAATATCGTTTTGGAGCATATAAATAACATAAGACAATGATTATTAAACTACTGAAGTCCATTAAAAATTCAGGTTCAACACAAGTGAGCCGCACGATAAGCGAAAGTGTAAGCCATCATACAACTGTATTGATGCGAATGCGTATGCATATGCACTTCCACGCTTGTTAAGAATCATTTCCTTTTTCTTGGATAAAGATTTAACAGACCCTTCAAGGAGGTGTGTATGCTTCTCTTTTTACTTAGCAATTTCTTTTTGAACCCTTAAAATCTGATATATTATGTCTTCAAACAAAAATTTAAAATTCGAAACTCTTCAGGTTCACGCTGGCCAAGTCGCTGACCCTACTACGGGATCTAGAGCAGTTCCTATATATCAAACAACATCTTTTGTATTTGAAAATGCCGAACACGGCGCAAACTTATTTGCATTAAAGCAGTTCGGCAATATTTATACACGGATTATGAATCCTACCACGGATGTTTTCGAACAACGTATTGCGGCACTGGAAGGTGGAGTCGCGGCTGTTGCTGTCGCATCTGGCCAGGCGGCACAGTTTATTGCATTAAATAATATCTTGGAAAGTGGTGACAATTTTGTTGCCGGATCCAACTTATACGGCGGTACATTCAACCAGTTTAAAGTTTCTTTTAAACGTCTGGGCATCGAAGCTCGATTTGCAACGGACGCCGAGGCAGATAAAATTGAAGCCCTCATTGATGATAAAACAAAGGCCATCTATGTTGAAACAATTGGAAACCCAAGTTTCAATATTCCAGACTTTGAGAAAATTGCTGCAGTAGCAAAAAAATATGACTTACCGTTAATCGTCGATAATACTTTTGGAGCTGGGGGATATTTATTTAAACCTTTGGAGTATGGTGCGAATGTGGTGGTTGAATCGGCTACTAAATGGATCGGTGGACATGGTACAAGCATAGGTGGTGTCATCGTCGACGGCGGAAACTACAATTGGGGCAATGGAAAATACCCTCAATTTTCCGAACCATCTGAAGGCTATCATGGCTTAGTTTTTTCCGAAGTTTTCGGTGAAGGCGGACCGTTTGGAAATATTCAATTTGCCATTCGGGCACGTGTGGAAGGGCTTCGGGATTTCGGACCAGCACTCTCCCCTTTCAATTCATTCTTATTACTACAAGGACTTGAAACCCTGTCTTTGCGGGTGCAACGCCATGTAGACAACACTTTAGAGATAGCTAAATGGCTTGAGGCGCATCCACAGGTAGAAAAAGTAAACTATCCGGGCTTAAAAAGCTCTCCGAGCTTCGCTAACGCACAAAAATACCTTAAAAATGGCTATGGTGCAGTGCTTTCTTTCCAACTCAAAGGTGACGCAGCACAAAAGGCCAATAGCTTTATCGACAACTTAGAATTGATCAGTCACCTGGCCAATGTTGGCGATACGAAGTCATTGATTATCCATCCAGCAGCGACTACTCACCAACAATTGAGTGATGAAGATCAAGCCAATGCTGGAGTATTCAAAGGTTTATTACGTCTTTCTGTAGGAATAGAACATATTGATGACATCAAAGCTGATTTACAACAAGCTTTTGATAAAATTAAATAATCAGATTTTTTCGGCTTAAACTTAAACGTAAAATGAGTAAGCATATTTATCTGCACCCGGAGCCTTTTGTATTTGAAAATGGAAGAGAGCTTACTGATTTACAAATCAGTTATGAAACATTTGGCAAACCCAACGCTGATCGCAGTAATGTGATCTGGGTTTGCCATGCACTAACGGCCAATGCAGATGTACTGGATTGGTGGTCAGGTCTTTTTGGAACAGGTGAATTATTTGATTCAAACGATTATTATATTATCTGCGCCAATGTCATAGGATCAGCATATAATAGCAGTAATCCGCTATCTGTAAACCCAGCTACTGGACAGCCTTACTACCTATCTTTTCCTGAATTTACAGTAAGAGATTTGATCAAAGCACATCAATTTCTTGCAGACCACCTGGATATCAAACAAATAGAGCTCCTTATTGGGGGCTCATTGGGCGGTCAACAAGCATTGGAATGGGCCGTATCACGCAGTATAGCCATCAACCATCTAATCGTCGTTGGAACAAATGCCGTCCATTCACCATGGGGTATTGCATTCAATGAAAGTCAACGTCTTGCCATTACTACTGATCGAACCTTTTATGCGAATCATCCCGATGGCGGAGCTAAGGGTTTAAAAGTTGCACGCGCTATGGCACTGTTGTCTTACCGCAACTATACAACGTATGCCAACACACAAAAGGAGGATGATAACGAAAAACTCGATCATTATAAAGCATCCTCCTATCAAAACTATCAGGGTGAAAAATTGGTAAAACGCTATAATGCGTACAGCTATTACTTCCTAACCAAAGCAATGGACAGCCATAATTTAGGTCGTGGAAGAAAATCTATCGAATCCGCTTTAGCGAGCATCGACTGTCCAACTTTAGTGCTGAGCGTCAATACAGATTTGTTGTTTCCTCCACAAGAGCAACAATTCATCGCTCAACATATTCCGAATGCCCACTATCAGGAGATCGAATCTACTTATGGCCACGATGGGTTTTTGATCGAAACAAAAAAACTCACGAAAATCATCAGCAGCTTTCTGCGGGAACAAAAAGAATACATCAACGAATTAGTATAAGAGAATAAATAATATATAAGAGAATTTAAGAAGAGATATGAGTAATAAATTAACAATAGGGATGTTTGGGTTTGGTGTAGTAGGCCAAGGTCTTTACGATATCATCAAAACCAAAAATCTTAATCTGGAAATCAAAAAATTTGTCATTAAAAACGGAGATAAAAAGCGCTCGCTACCAGCAGATCTATTTTCTACCGATGCCGAAACAATTTTAGGTGACCCAGAAATTAATACTGTTGTCGAACTAATAGATGATGCCGAAGCAGCCTATCAACTAACTGTTCGTGCCTTGAAATCGGGAAAAAATGTGGTATCTGCCAATAAAAAAATGATTGCCAGCCATTTGGAAGAGCTGGTTGATATTCAACATGAATACGGCACCAGTTTATTGTACGAAGGTGCCGTTTGCGGAAGTATTCCCATTATACGGAATTTAGAAGAGTACTATGACAATGAATTACTTCATTCTGTCAGCGGTATTTTTAATGGATCTTCCAACTATATTTTATCTAAAGTTTTCAATGAAAACCAGCAATATACAGATGCTTTAAAGAAAGCGCAAGAACTTGGTTTTGCAGAGACAGATCCTACCCTTGATGTAGGTGGATTTGACCCAAAATTTAAAGTATGTATTGTTGCTTCCCATGCGTACGGGATCTATGTCAAACCAGACGATGTCTTTAATATTGGTATTGACAAATTGGGACAGCAAGATATTCGTTTTGCTAAAGAAAAGAACCTCAAGATCAAATTGATACCAACAGCAAAAGAAATCGACGGCAACAAAGTTGTACTTTATGTATTACCACGCCTAGTAGGCAAAGACAGCATGCTCTATAATGTAGAAAATGAGAACAATGGTGTATTGGTAAAAGCGGCCTTTGCAGACGAACAATTTTTCTATGGTAAAGGAGCCGGTGGCCACCCTACGGGTTCTGCTGTACTATCGGATATCGCTGCCCTGCGCTATGGATACCGTTATGAATATAAAAAACATTTAGAATCCAGCACATTAAATTATAGCCAAGATTATTTAATTAAGGTTTATTTGAGATACACCGATGATACGCTGATTGAAAAGTTAAATTTCAGTGAAATCACAGAACGATATTACGCACCAGATTTCAAATATGTCATAGGACATATTAATCTTCAACAAATCGCAGCTCACAAAGCCGATTTGGATCAAGAGGGCAATTTTATTGCTGAAATCGCGTAGGCAATCAACAAACCAACCTACCTTGAAAATAGCCCCGAATGGGGCTATTTTTTTATTGCTTAAATTTAGTTGCCTTTCAACTTGACATCTAAAATCCCACCTTCTACCAGGCGTTCAAAAGGAAGCTGCCAACCTTTCCACAGGCGGTTATTCAACCGAACCTGATCAACAATATAACTATTGGGTTGCTCCTTCTTCACCTGAATGATAAATTTATTTTTTCTTAATTTCTCCGGTAATTGTATCGTTACCCGATCGAAAAGTGGCGAGCCAATCTGAAGCGCGGGCTTCTCGGTGGTGAGACTTCGCACATCGAATAGACCGATACTCGACAAGACATACCATGCTCCAAGCTGTCCTTGGTCTTCGTCTTGTCCGTAGCCATAGCCATGTATTGCATCATTACCATAAAACTCATTGCAAATTGCCCGTACCCATTTCTGACTTAAATCAGGTCTACCAGAAAAATAGAACAGCCAGGAGATATGCAGGTTCGGTTGATTACCATGATTATAAAGACTTTCAATCCCTGCGAAAGCGTCAATTTGTGTACCGCCTCCAAACACATTCTTCTGCGACACCGTAAAAATACTATCCAACCGTTGATTAAACAGGTCCTTTCCAACCAGTTTAACCAATTCCTGTGGGACATGCGGAACATAGAAGGTATACTGCCAAGCATTTCCCTCCTGAAATCCACGCCATGGTTCATACGGGTTAAAGTTTGAAATAAATCGTCCAGTACTATCCTTTGGTCGCATAAACTTCGTCGTGGTATCGTACAGATTGCGCCATCCATCGGATAATTCCTGAAATTTAATGTAGTCTTTTTGATGCCCCAATGATTTTGCAAATTGTGCGGCGGCAGCAGCAGAAAAAGCATATTCCAAGGTATGCGAAGCACCAAAAGGAGATCCATTGGTCATTAATTCGGGACTACCATTATCATCTTTTATATAGGGTGAATAGCCCTTGCGAACGAAAACTCCTACATCTAATTTTCCTGCCCCAGGCAGGCGGTCCTTCGCTTCCAATTCATTTTTACGCACCGCAGCATAGGCAAGATTCAGATCATAGTCACGAATACCCACATTATACGCCGATGCAATTGCCAAACCTGTGAAATTAGTTCCCACACCGGAAACGTATTTACTGTTGGCAATACCGTCTCCTAACCAACCTGCATCGCGATAAACCAACAATTGACTCTGAATCCAGTCGTTGTAATAGTCCGGATAAGCAATGGACCACAACTGTGTCAAATTCCAAAATGCACCCCAGATCGCATCGGTATTATAATGATGATGAATAGGTTGCCCTTGTTTATTTAAGGTAATCTGCCCTACCGAGCCATCATTTTTGGGATATGCACCATTGACGTCGCTTGCAAGCCCACGACCAAGTAAAGCATGATACAATCCAGTATAAAATTTAATGCGGTCGTCCACTTTGCCCCCTTCCACCAAAATTCTTCCCAGTTCACTATTCCAGGTTTGCAAGGCATTTTTCTTTGCCGCATCAAACGACATATCTTTTGCTTCTTTAAGCAAATTCAGCTGCGCATTTTCCACAGATGTATAAGACAAACCGGTCTTGACTTCGATAGATTCCCCTACCTGGGTATCAAATTTCAGGAACAAGCCAGCCCCTTTTCCCTTTATACGACTATGTTGATCGAAAGTCGTGGAATCTCTAAATGTCCCAAAAGATTTAGGCTGTTTGTTTATCTCCGCGAAGAAAAACATCTTAACTTGAGCACCCTGCTGATATTTTTGTACGTATACAGGGTTGGTAACCACATATCCCCAGACGTGCTGTTTGTCATAATTCACTTCAGCATCAACGACCGGACCACTTTCCCCCATAACATGGCCAATATCGAAAATAAGGTTGGCTTCTTCAGTTTTTGGAAAAGTATACCGATGAAAACCGACGCGCTTGGTCGCAGTGAGCTCCGCAAGTATATTATAATCTTTTAACTTGACGCGGTAATAGCCAGAAGTAGCAAACTCATCTTTCTTATCGAAAGCAGAACGATAGCCGCTTTGTGGACGATCAAGGTGACCAGGGGTTGTCTTCAATTTTCCAACGGATGGTGCAAATACCACTCCACCTACCTGGAATTCGTGAAAATTAGCGAATCCTTCTATTGACCCATGCCTATCATCGTACCCCACAGCTTCCCAGCCTGACTTGTTCCCATAGCTTCCATTTGTGCTCGGAGCGAGCTTAGCCATTCCAAAAGGCACTGCTGCTGGTGTATAAAAGAAATACCGGCTATGGACGGATCCGATATTAGGTTTTACAAAAACGGTCAAATCTGTTTTCTGCTGTGCAAAAACAGCTGCCGTACTAACAAATAAACTACAAAAATAATAAATGATACGCTTTACCATTGTTCTCAATTAGGTTCTACAGCAAACTTACAAAAAAATAGAGTATGTATAAACATGAACTCCATTTTCTTACTCAATTTAACTACGAAAAAAGAGGGCCCACAACACCTAAATTTGTAAAATTTTAAATACTAATCAAATAAAGCGTTATCAAAGCTTAAATACTGACATTTTTCCATAACTTTGATTGTACATACATACTAAAATATAACCAGTAAATAAATTCAAAAAAAATACACATCAGACGGCTGATCTTCGATCAAAACCCTGAAGTAGATGAAAATTAACCCTGAAATAGATACAAATTATTGACAGATACACTTGTCAAGCCTAATTAATTACAATAAAACCACAATGAAAAAAAACACCCCATTTTTTAGTCTAATACTTCTGTTACTGGGAACCCAACTATCAGCACAACAAACAAAACCCGACGGTATAACTCAACTTAAGTTGGCAAAAAGCATTCTAGCGGATCAAAACTTAAAATATGTCGACAGTCTTGCCCGCGAGGTCATCAAAGAAGGTTTCAATGCTGGAAGTGGCTACTCACAGATTTGGGCCAGGGATCTCAATACATTTATTGAAACCGCCTTGGAAGAGCGGTCCCAAGCGGACATTAGGGGGGCCATTTTAGTATTCTTTCAGATGCAACAGCCCAATGGTGAAATGGTAGACGGCTATGTCCTTAAGAAGGATTTTACCTGGCACGATGACACACCTTATTATTCAGAAAATGCGCCCGGCCATGTTGGATTTAAAAATACAGTAGAAACAGACCAGGAAACGTCACTCATCCAACTGCTCGGTAAATATATCCGGAACACAAAGGATTACAGTATCCTGGAGGAGAATATTGGTGGAATTTCCGTCAAAGATCGAATCCAACTCATGTTGGATTATTTGAAAAGAGAACGGTTCAACCACAAGTATCAATTGCTTTGGGGTGCGATGACCGCAGATTGGGGAGATGTACAACCCAACGATAGCTTTGGTTGTGACTGGAATGAGCTCTCCAATGAGGCGATCGATATTTATGATAATGCGATGTTTATTATTGCATTGCAGACATTGATTGATATTCAGCCCAACTCTCCGAAGGTGACAGAATGGAAGGGATTAAAAAAGAGTCTCGAAACAAACAGTAGACGTCATTTATGGGATAAAAAAAAACAAAAATTCATCCCTCATATCTACCCTAAGACATCTCCTATCCCAAAAGGATTTGATGAAAATACGATTCATTATCATGGGGGCACCGCCATCGCGATAGAAGCCGGGTTACTTTCCCTTTCAGAAATAAAAACAGTTAATACGCAAATGCTGGAAAACGTGCGGTTATCTGGCATGCCGAGTATTGGATTGACCTTATACCCGACCTATCCGGTTGGATTTTTCATCGGAGGAATGGCTCAGCCTTACCAATACCAAAATGGTGGTGATTGGACTTGGTTCGGCGGACGGATGATCCAGCAACTCGTTTCAAACGGTTTTTATCAAGAAGCCTATGCAGAACTTCAACCGATGATCGATCGGGTTGTGAAAAACAAAGGATTTTACGAATGGTATGGTCAAAATAACGTCCCTAGCGGATCAGGAAAATTCAAAGGTTCAGCAGGAGTGCTCAGTAAAGCAATAGCGCTCTTAGAAAACTGGGCAGAAACTACCGTAGAAAAGAATCATTAAAAGAAAAGAATAAATAAATGAGCTATTCACACATCCTATTATCCATTCAAAAAGGATGTGTGAATCACTTAATAATCTCTTCTGCTTTCAACAGTATAGGTAAAACTTTCCGCACGGTAGAACCCTAAATTATATTCAATTGGCTTTCCAGATTGGTCAAATACAAACCGCTTGCGGGACAAAATAGGATCACCGATATTAATCTCCAATTTATCCGCTATAAATTTATTTGCAGCCATTGCATCCAGTTCTTCCTGAGAAAGATCTGCAACGACATGATAATCGGCTTCTAAGATTTCATATAGAGGCCGCTTAAAATCTTCATCGCCGTTTAAACCTATACGTGGATGGAAATAAGAGATAAAATAAACAAATGGGTCATCTTTCTTTCCTCTCAGACGTTCTAGTTTTAACAGCTTCTGATCCTCATCTACATTAAAAAACTTCGAAACAGCTTTATCCGGAACAACCCAGCTGACGTGAAGTTCAAAATTCTTCACCTCAATCCCACGATTTTTCATCTCTTGTGAGAAACTCAACCAATTTTTGGATTTTGAACTGAATTTAGAACTAGCCACCTTCGTTCCTATCCCCTTCTTTCTAATTAGCAGCTCCTCATATACCAGTTTATTGATCGCTAAACGCAAAGTAGAACGGGAAATTGCCAATCTTTTTGCTAATTCAATTTCATTGGGTAATAATTTCCCCTCTATATATTCAGGCTGCTTAATTAATTCGCGTAACAAATTCTCAGCTTGTATATGCAGCGGAACAGGACTTTTATGATCTATTTTTAAATTCATCATTTGGATTGCTTGTGCTAAAATAAGATTTTTTGCATAATTAAAAAAATAGACATATGTTTGTATGTATATACATACTAATATAAACCGCAGATGTCAAAGAGATTTATCATCATTTTATGTATCGTTTCACTTGGAGGACTCCTTTTCGGTTTCGATATGGCTGTAATTGCCGGTGCTTTGCCGTTGGTGAAGCAATTTTTCGGGCTATCTCCTGCTCAAGAGGGCGTTTTTGTCAGTTCAGCTTTGCTAGGCTGTATTGTTGGTGTATTTTTCACAGGACCATTAACAGATAAATACGGCCGAAAACCAGCCTTTGTTACTGCGGCCCTGCTTTTTTTATTCTCAGCAATTGGCTGTGGATTCAGTCCTTCTTACAGCATATTGATTGCGAGTAGAAGCATTGGGGGCCTGGGTGTTGGGATAGCCTCAATTGTTGTGCCCTTATATCTCGCGGAAATATCGCCAAGCAAATTTAGAGGAAGATCAGTCACCTGTTACCAGCTCGCTATTACATTCGGTATCTTATTTGCCTATATCAGCAATTACCTGATTCTTGAATATACCTCCGCCCAGCAAAATGAACTGTGGCGAACTATGTTTTTAGTTGGCGCAATACCGGCTTTATTGTTATGCATTGGAGTTTACTTTATTCCTGAAAGTCCGCGTTGGCTTTCTAAAAATGGACGAGACACTGAAGTTGCAGCGATCAGTGCCACATTAGGACTATCGGATATGCAAGAGGTCAGCCATGTTTCCTCGAAAGGAAATCTACGTGATCTGTTCTCTCCTATTTATCGCAAGGCCTTTCTATTGGGCTTATTCCTCCCTTTATTTTCACAGCTCAGTGGAATCAACGCAATTGTTTATTATGGTCCGAGCATATTGCTTGAATCAGGTATTTCATTAAACAATTCCTATCATGCCCAGTTATTCTTTGGAGCCGCCAATGTGCTATTTACTTTCTTCGCAATCTGGAAGGTTGATAATTGGGGCAGACGTCCCTTATATCTTTTGGGAACTGTGGGTGCTACCGTGAGTTTGCTGGTTACTGGTTATCTTTTTAATCAAGGTCAAGTCAATAATATCGCATTGATTATCGCGATACTTTCATTCTTATTTTTCTTTGCTTTTTCCATTGGCCCACTAAAATTTGTCGTCGCAGCCGAAATTTTCCCTAATGCCATCCGGGCTCGTGCCATGGGTATCAGTATTATGGTGATGTGGATTTCCGATGCGATCGTGGGGCAACTAACGCCTATTCTTCTCGCTTCCTGGGGCGCCCGCTATACGTTCTGGTTGTTTGCATTTTTCTGTGCCATCGCATTCCTTGTTGTACTTGGATTTCTTCCAGAAACGAAGGGCAAACCTTTGGAGGAGATCGAAAAATTCTGGATTGAAAAACACAACAAAAAATCAACAAACAAGTAAGCAAAAAGCTATTTACTTCAACATCATTCATTTGCAATAAAAAATTACATCAATATGTATTCTAATACTCAAACAAAACCTTTTCAGTACGAAATCGCACCGACGTTTCCAGTTCAAGGATCCTTATCAAATTCTTACCAAGATCTTGTTGCACATCTCATTACACATAATATACATAGCATTGATGGTTTTGTAGGTGTTAACTGGGGCACAATCATCCCCAACCTAAAGCAAGAATTTGAAAAACAGGGCATAGCCACACGATTTATTGCGATGGATTCTGCCTTAAAATCGGAATCAGCCATCCAGGATATTGTCTCCCCCTACCTAGGCGGCAAAGACCCATTGTTCGGAAAAAAGGCCGGGATTCAGCTCATTGAATACTTTGATACTAAAAAGCTAACGGATTTTCAAACAATATTAGCGAACTCCAATTCAAAACAAGGTGAATATACCATCTTTTATGGTCCTGGCGCATCATTAGTCGATACGTCTAGTCAACTGATGTTTATTGATCTGCCCAAAAATGTGCTTATTCAACGCATGCGGGCGGGCGAAGCTTTAAATTTAGGCTGTTCAACACAAACCAATCAAAAGGAAACCTATAAGCGTTATTATTTTGTCGACTGGGAAATATTGAACCGACATAAAAGATCCATCTTGTCCCGTGTCGAAATTCTTGCCGATCAACAATCATCACACAACTTACCATGGATTACAGGGAAAGATCTACACAATACTTTGCAAGCCATGTCCAAAAATTACTTCCGCGTACGACCAACTTTTGAACCCGGAGTATGGGGTGGACAATGGATGAAAGAGCACCTTACAGGCATCGATCAGGATGTCAAAAACTATGCGTGGTCCTTCGAAATGATTGTCCCAGAAAATGGTATTTTGCTCGAAGCAGATGGACATACTCTCGAAATTTCATTCGATCAATTGATGTTTCAAGAAAGTGCCAATGTACTCGGTCATGCACAGCAACGTTTCGATGTTGAATTCCCAATACGCTTCAATTTCCTGGATACCTTTGATGGCGGCAACCTATCCATTCAATGTCACCCCAGTCCAGCTTATGCAAAAGCAGAATTTGGAGAAAACTTCACACAGGACGAATCATATTATATCGTTGATAGAAAAGAAGACGCGCAAGTGTATCTGGGCTTTCAGCAAACAATTGATGCAGACAAATTTCGCTCAGCTTTAGAAGAGAGCTTCCATAGCGGAATAGCTATGGATATCGAGCAATACGTTCAAAAATTCGAATCCAAGAAACACCAGTTATATTTGATTCCACATGGTACCGTACATTCTTCCGGCGTGAACAATCTCGTACTCGAAATCAGTGCAACACCTTATAATTATACCTTTAAAATGTACGACTGGGTGCGTCCCGATTTAGATGGGAAACCACGTCCATTAAATATCGATAGAGCATTCGCTAACCTCAATTTTAGCCGGAAAGGTGATGTCGTAAAAAACACACTGCTATCTCAGCCCAGTGAAAAAGTCCTTGATGCGCAAACAACAAGAATACATTTGCCAACGCATGAAGATCATTTCTACGATGTTTTTAGATACGAATTCGATCAGAATGTTTCGATTGAAACGCAGGGACAGTGTCATATCATGATGCTTGTCGAGGGCGAGGCAATTGAGCTGACGACAGCAAATGGCATGAAAAGGGTCTTCCATTATGCCGAGACTTTTGCCGTTCCTGCTGCTGCTGGGTCCTATACATTGCGTAATTTAGGAAACGGTAAGGCCAAGGTTATCCAATCTTTTGTCAAAGAATCCAAATGTTAATCAAACCATTTATTATAAACAAACAGCACAATGAGAACTATATTTTTTGCATTATCTTCATCGCTCCTATTACTGTCCTGCCAAAACGCGGGCAGTAAAGTTTCTACGAACAATTTACAAGACAGCATCCAAAAAGATAGCAGTTTCCATATTGTCAAAGATATGGCTACGAACATCATCAAAAGCGGATTCAATGCGGGGGATGGATACAGTGAGGTATGGATTAGAGATTACAACACATTTATCACCTTAGCAACAAAAGTACATCCCCATGAACAGATCAAAGATCAATTGGCTTTGTTCTTTAAACTACAAGGTTCTGATGGTAATATTGCCGACGGTTTTGTCAAAAAGTCCAGCTTAAAAAATGGCGTATCGGACTATTACACAATCACCAGCTCCTTGGCTCCTGATTATGCTGCACATAAAAACACCGTTGAAACAGACCAGGAATCTTCTTTAATTCAAGCGGTACACAAATATATCGTTGCTACTAAAGACAAAGCTTTTCTCAATGAAAAAATTGGTGATGCAACTGTAAAGGATCGCATGGAACATGCTTTGCAATTTTTATTGGACAAACGTTATAATGATACTTATGGTTTACTTTGGGGTGCAACCACGGTTGATTGGGGCGACGTTCAACCCGAGCATGACTGGGGTGTACATCTAGATGAAAATTCGCATATTGCTTTGGACATCTACGACAATGCGATGTTTTTGATCGCCCTTGACAACTACATGGATCTACTTCCTGAGAAAAAAGAAAAATGGGGAAAAATCAGAGCTTCCATAGCAAGTAACACCATGAAACACCTTTGGGATGAAAAGAACCAAAAGTTTATTCCCCATATTTATATCAAAGGCTCTCCATTTTCGGCTGATTTTGATGAAAATCAAATCTATTATCATGGAGGAACAGCTATCGCTATTGAGGCAAATTTACTCAGCAAAGAGCAAATAAAAGTTTCATTGGATAAAATGATTAAAAATGTAAAAGACGCTGGTGCGGCAACAATTGGACTCACCGTGTACCCAACTTATCCTGCAGGTTCATTTAAAAACAAGGGCATGTATCCGTATGGTTATCAAAATGGTGGGGACTGGACCTGGTTCGGTGGGCGTATGATTCAGCAGCTCGTTAAAAATGGTTTTCAACAGGAAGCTTATGAGCAAATACAGCCGATGCTTGCCCGTGTTATCAAAAATAAAGGTTTTTATGAATGGTACACAAAAGATAATAAACCAGAAGGTTCAGGAACTTTTAGAGGTGAAGCAGGCGTGCTTTACGATGCTATCGAATTACTAGAACATGCTGGCACGAAATAAAAACAGCTTATCGCGATGTAAAAAGAGCAGCAGGAAATTTCCTGCTGCTCTTTTTTCTGAAAGTGTCTAATCTTATTGGCCAGAAAGAACCTTCAGTTTGCTTTCATTGCTGTTGGTGTCTACGAAGTCATGAAGGTTTTATTTGAAATCGTCACCTTAGCATTCCTATTTTATATTACGCTAAAGCCTTTTCCGCATTCTCCTTTGTATACTCGTTTCCTATCCGCTAAAATATCCTGTTTATTTTCCTTAAATTACTTGTCTATGTCGCCAAGTTGTTAAATTGTACAAGAGCATTCCATTTGGATCGCGGATTTTCATCGTGTAGCCGCCAGGTCCAATAACAGCTCAAAACCTGATTGTATCGGTTTCAATAAAAGGCAAACTATAATTACCAGTATCTGCCTTAATCTTAGCATTCAACTGCTTTATTGCAGCGACTTCCTGATTTAGCGTCTTATAGAGATAGAGGTTCTTTAAACTCGGAAGCTCGTTCAGTTTTGATAGACCTTTTGATGTAACTTTTGTGCCTGTCAGATTCAAGTACGTTAATTTTGACAGGCCTTTCAGCTGGCTCAATCCAGCATCGGAAATTTTTGTATTTTCCAGATGTAGACGGGAAAGAATTGGCATTGCCGAAAGTGTTGAAAAAGCAAGATATGTAACAGCCGTATTTCCTAATTTCAGCTGTACAATATTATCCTTAATGGCCAACAACTCCTGTAGGTCCTTGTCATTAAATTGAGGATAATTAATCGCATTAACCAACACGAAGTTATTATCTCTTGCAACTTGGATGATCTTAATCCCCTTAGCCTGCCAAGCATCAACTTTATCTTTTGGCAAAGAAGGTGCTGCTGGTAGATCAGCATACAATACAGCAGACTCCTCTTTTTCTCCTGTTTCCAATTTTTTCAACAAATGAGCTATTTCCTCCGTTTGTGGTATTTCATGCACTTTTTTATCAAAATTGGCTCCTTGATCAATCCACCAGGCAATCAATTTTATCTGATCAGCAGTTATCGGTGTACGGCCTTTAGGGGGCATACGTTTCTTATGTCCCTCGGGCAACACCAATCGGGCATATAATTCACTCTTTTTCGAATCATTTGCATTTAGTACTGTACCGTTCTCTCCTCCTTTTAACAAATTCTCTTTTGTATCCAATGCCAGCCCCCCTTCCTGCTTTCTTTGCCCGTGGCAGCTTTGACAACGCTGTTTTAGAATAGGTTGAATAATTCCCTTATAGGCTTCTGCTTCCTGCGCATTTTGAACGATAAAAACCTCCTCTTTATCTTCTTCCGCTTTAAACAGCTTTTTAAGTGCTACTGGCATCGCTTCCACAAAGTAACCCTTTCCATGTGTCAGTGTTCCACCGTAGTGTCCGGTCACCCCAATTAAGAGCACCAGGATGAAAAAAAGCCAAAAGCGAAATGCACCAGAAGATTCTTTACGATAAAGAAACCAAAGCCATAAACCACTGATAGCCACGGCAATTCCCAGCCACTTGTGATAGCTCAGGACATCCTCCTCATAACCTCCATTTCGTGAAAGCAGATAACCCGATAAAGCAGCTACTATAGCAGCGATAGTCCCTAGGAATAAGGAGAGCTTAATAGCAGGCAAATACATATCACCGCCTTTAAACCGAGTCCTAATTGCCATAACAAAAGCCAACAATAATATGCCGATCGGTAAATGGACCAAAAGCGGGTGAAATCGTCCCAAAAAGCCCAATAATTCATCAAAGAAAACTATCATTCTTTATATCTGTCTTTGAGTAAATGCAACATATAAACATTGATTGACCATTGATCGGCCACCGGTTGTTGTGTAAATGGTAATGTGGGTAAATAACCCGCTGGACCAAACTCGGTCGTTATGGTCAATAACTTCATGCCATTTTCCTTGTGCTTAGCAACAACTTTATCCCACCAGGTCAAATGTTGCGCAACAATACTCTTCCATTCAGGAGCCGCAGGGTCATTGACTTGCGGTCCTTCAGGATGCCCAATTCGTGCATGAATGTGCTCCGTTCTGGAAAGCGCTTTTGTTACAGCCTCGGGCTGATCAGAAAGCATTGATTCGTGCACATTGCACCAATGCGAGATATCCAATGCAAGTTGTAAGGTCGGAATCTTCTCTAAATATTCCTTTGTCACATGAGCTGCAAAACTAAATCTTCCGCGATGAGTCTCATGATAAACGGGGATATGGTACTTATTTTTAGCTGCATCAGCAAGCTCAATCAATGTTTTATTCTGCTCAAACGAGTAATAATCTTTACCTGTATGGCAATTGATATAATCGGGTTTCAGCTGTGCTGCTTCATCCAAATTACGCTTAAAACTTTGTTTATATTCCTCGTAAGTTCCGCCTGATCCGCCTGAAAGCAATCCTAAACTCAATCCATATTTATGTAATGCATCAATCATCTCCTTGCGCTCATTTGGACTACCAGGCAACCAGGATTCAACACCATCGTAACCAGCATTTTTCACCCGGAGACAGAACGCATCCCAGGAATCGCTATTTCCCCAATTGGTGCAATAATATTTAATGTGTAACTGCTGGGCAGTCATGGATAGAAAACTGCTCATAAATAAAATTAATACTAGAAATTGTTTCATATTTTTAAATTATAGCTTGAATAAGTTCACCCTCCACATCTGTCAATCGGAATGGCCTTCCTTGAAAATCGTAAGTAAATTTCTCATGATCAAAACCCAAAAGGTGGAGCATAGTCGCATGGACATCGTGTACAGAACTGCGCCCCTCTACCCCCGCGAACCCGATATCATCGGTTTGACCGTAACTTATGCCATTACGAACTCCCCCGCCTGCCATCCAGATGGTATAGGCGTCTGTATGATGATCGCGTCCCAGGAATGGCATATCGCTGTTGTCCCTATTTTCTTGCATCGGTGTACGTCCAAATTCCCCTCCCCACACGACTAGTGTTTCTTCCAGCAAACCACGTTGTTTTAGATCCATAATCAATGCGGTCATTGGTCGATCTATCTCCCGGCATTTATTTTTAAAGCCAAGATCAATCGAATCTGCGGGATTTGTACCGTGACTGTCCCAACCCCAATCAAATAACTGAACGAATCGTACCCCCTGTTCTACGAGTTTCCGAGCCAAGAGGCAATTATTGGCAAACGATTCTTTACCCGGCTCAGTTCCGTACAATTCGTGAATATAAGCAGGTTCATTATTGATGTCCATCACTTCAGGAACTGCAACCTGCATTTTATAAGCCATCTCATATTGTGCAATCCGCGACAAGGTTTCTGGGTCTCTAAAGGTATCGTATTCTGTTTTGTTGACGTTATTTATGGCATCAATCAAATCACGCTTCATATCCCTTCCCATCCCTTCAGGATCGGCAATATATAATACGGGATCACCTTTTGAACGACATTGAACGCCCTGGTATACCGATGGTAAAAATCCACTTCCCCAGACACTTTTTCCTGCATCCGGTGTTTTACCTCCCGATGTTAACACAACAAATCCGGGTAAATTGCTATTTTCAGATCCCAGGCCATAAGTTACCCATGAACCAATGCTTGGCCGGCCGAGACGGGCACTTCCCGTATGCATAAACAATTGCGCTGGACCGTGATTGAACTGATCGGTATGCACGGCCTTCAGAAAACTCACTTCATCAACAACTTTACTAAAGTGAGGCAAATGATCTGATACCCAAGCTCCACTTGCTCCATACTGTTTAAAAGTAGCCTGTGGCCCCAACATTTTTGGAACCCCACGAATAAAGGCAAATTTCTTTCCTGCGAGTAAGGACTCCGGGCAAGGTTGATTATGTAATTTCTGCAATGCAGGCTTGTAATCAAATAACTCCAATTGCGACGGAGCACCGGCCATATGCAGATAAATTACACTTTTAGCCTTACCTGGGAAATGAGGAGGTTTGGGTACCAGCGGATTGAGAGCATTCAGATCCAACTTTTCTGCTGATTTTGACTGTCCCCATCCATTACAACTCGTCAGCAAACTACCCAAAGCAATACCTCCGATACCTGCCACACAATCCTTTAGGAAATGTCTTCTTGTGACAGCCTGCAATTCAAATTGTTGCGCTTCTTTTATTAGCTTATTTAGATCTTTCATCTGACTATCATTACATATGAACGGGCTGTGTCGCTAAATTTTTAGTCTGCAGCTTTAGCTCATTTCGGTTTATATTCTTATTATTTCATAGTCCTTAACCTTCTTAACAAAAGACTTCGTTTTCATACGAAAGCCCTTATTCAGAAGTTTCAGTCCATATTTATGATTTCGTTAAAAATTCGTCCAGATTCAACACGGCATTGGCAACAAGCATGTAGGCAGCTTTTGAAGGCAGGACCTTTACATTGCTTTTTGCTAAATCTTCATTCAAAAATTTGGCTGCCGAATCAGGCTTTTTGCTGAAATCAATCAACGCTTTTTGATAAAGATGTTCCAGCTCTTTGAGTTTCTTTTCATCGGCATCCTTCAACATTGCACGTTTATAACCGACACGGATACCATTTCTAAGGTTTCCATTTCCCTCCTTTTCCATAATAGCCCCCAAATGTTTAGCCGCTTCGAGGTAAACAGGATCGTTTAATGTAGCGAGCGCTTGTAGCGGTGTATTGGTACGGATACGGTCGACCAAACAAACCTCCCGACTAGAAGCATCGAAAGAAACAAAGGAAGGATAAGGACTCGTACGCTTTAAAAACGTATAGATGCCTCTTCGGTATTGATCTTCTCCAGCACTTTTCACCCAGGACTCACCGCTATATACAGTCATCCATACCCCATCCGGTTGGTATGGCATTACACTTGGTCCGTACATTTTATTGCTGAGCAATCCACTTACGGCTAAAGCCTGATCACGAATCTGTTCGGCAGATAATCTAAAGCGAGGTCCCCTTGCCAAATAATAATTCTGTGGATCCATTTCAAAATTGGAATTGTTCAAGCTAGAGGACTGCTTATAAGTTCCGGATAATACCATCTCGCGGATCAATTTTTTTATACTCCACTTTTTGGTATTCATCAGATCTAGGGCAAGATAATCTAGTAATTCTCGGTGAATCGGTGGAATACTCTGTGTGCCCATATCTCCCAATGGTTCAACAAGCCCCCGACCAAATAGTTGAGCCCATACGCGATTAACTAAAGTTCGCGCTGTCAATGGGTTTTCCTTGCTGACAATCCACTGCGCAAAACCCAAGCGATTGCGTTGAGCCCCCTTAGGGAAACTATTCAGTGATGCCGGAACCGTGGGCTGCACTTCCGCACCTAGCGACAGGCGGTTACCGCGTATAAATACATTGGTCTTACGATGCATGTCTTTGGGATTTTCAATCATGATTGGTACCCCCTCAGGTTGCATATTGACCAACTGGAGAAAAGTCTTTTGAAAATTCATATTATCCAGTGACTTTTCATGTGGAAAGTTCTCGCGAAATGCAAACCATTCAATCATGCAGATCGGCTGTCCATGAGCGACAGATGGATTGTTGAAAACCAGATATAAGTCATGTACACCACGAGTCGCACTTATGGGAGACTGAATAACCTGTCTTCCATTCGTACTCGGCAAATCAATAACGGCAAGTATTGGTCCGCTAAGTTTATCCAAGTGAATTTCCAATTTTCCACCTACCGCACCTGTCCAGAAATTCATGAAGAATTGCTGTTTATTATCCAGGTTTATTGCCCTTAATCGAGCCGATCCTCCAGTTCGCACCCCCAACCATTTCGTATCATAAAGCGCACCATCTACTATTTGGTCGCTGTAATGCGCATGGACTTTGGGCTCAAGGGTGTGAAGGAATAGATCTGTTGATTTTACCAAGCTTGCATTTCCTGTCGTCGACAACCACCTCTTTATACTGTCAATTCGCTTTTCATCCTGTGTAGTATAAAAACGCAGTTTAGGATGATCACCTTGGGTATCTTCATCTCTGGTGTTGTTAAAAAAAGCTAACGATTTATAATATTCTTCAAATTTAAACGGATCATAAGTATGACTATGACATTGCACGCATTCGAAGGTCGTACTCAACCATACTTGATAAGTTGTATTTAAACGATCCAAAACCGCAGCCATCCGAAATTCCTCGCTATCGGTCCCGCCTTCATCATTATTCATGGTATTGCGATGGAAGGCGGTTGCGATAAGCTGATCCTTGGTTGGCTCCGGCAGCAAATCCCCGGCAAGCTGTTCAATCGTAAATTCATCATAAGGCATGTCCTTGTTTAAGGCCTTGATGACCCAGTCCCGATAAGTCCATATCGTGCGCGAGCCATCCTTTTCGTAGCCCTTCGTATCGGCATATCGTGCCATATCCAACCACCAACTCGCCCACTTTTCGCCATATTTCTGAGAAGCCAACAGACTGTCTACCCGCCGGGTATAAGCATCATCACGCTGGTCTGCTTCAAAGGCTTGAATCTCCGCCAACGAGGGTGGGATACCAATTAGATCCAAATACACTCTTCGGAGCAACAATGCTTTATCGGCTTCATCTGCAAAGGACAATTTCTTCTCCTTCATCTTATCCAAAACAAAAAAATCTATCGTATTGTTCACCCCTTTGGGCTTTACACCAAATATACTGAGCAACGAAAAAGGTTTAGGGACCTCCGTTTCCTTAGGTGTTGTATAGGCCCAATGCTCTCCCCACTTAGCTCCTTCATCGATCCATCTTTTGAGTATATCAATTTCATCGTCATTCAGTTTAGGGGCATTGTAAGGCATACGCAATTCAGGATCATCGGAAATCAGTCTCTTTACCAGTTCACTGTGTTCGCCATCGCCACGAATAATTGCTGATTTGCCTGACTCGGCTTTGGCGAATGCCTCATTTTCAAAAAGAAAACTTAAACCACCATTTTTTTTAACCCCACCATGGCACGTGATACAATGTTTATTCAATATCGGTTTAACATCAGCGCTAAAATCAACTGGCTCTTTTTTTCCAAAAGTCAAAATGCTTGTACCAATAAGCACAAGCGCCAATAATATTAGCACCAAAATCTTTTTTTTCATAGCCTGGGGATATATCTATTCTGTATTATTTTAGGTTTATGCACTAAACGAAATGAATAATGATTATTTTCTTCGTTAAGTGGAGCCGAAACTATTCCATAAATGTGCTCGTTTCGAGTAGGATAAAATTAGAGAACAACACTGGATTATACTAAAACTAGATTAACAGAAACATAAACAATATTACCCCTTGCCCTTGCGAGATTTTCTGGACACTATAGACCCACCTGCTCAAAAGGTTGATTTAAGACAGCATAACGTACTTTCCTTGGTTAAACAGCAGACAATAAAACAACACTTTTGCGACATATTTATTCGAATCAAAAAGTATAACAATTTCGATACGAATTAACTTTTTTAGTTTTCTGCACTGCATACAACCACCGCTAAATCTGCTATTAAAATGATTTCAACAGGCTCAAGGGCATCGCATAGATAAAATAGTATGCAAAAAAGTAACAATAGTGTCAGTATCTCCCCTTCCAGAGTTTTAAATTTACAAGCTAACCCTTTCAATTATGAAATATCTTTATTTAATACTCTTCTGTTCGTTTACAGTGTTCTCTTTCGGTCAACCGACACCGGACAACAACCTCCATTTCGATCAGTTAGCTTCGCGGTGGGATGAAGCCATTCCGTTGGGAAATGGTCAATTGGGTGCACTGATTTGGAAAAAAGATAATACGATTCGATTTTCACTTGATCGCGCAGATCTATGGGATGAAAGAAAGGCCTTTGCAATAGAAAACCACAATTTCAATTGGGTCCAACAACAAATAAAAAACAACAGCTATGGCATTGTACAAGAGTGGGGAGACGCTCCTTACGATAGATCCCCCTATCCCACCAAGCTTCCAGCAGCGTCGCTGTTCTTTGACTTAGCGAAATTTGGCCCTGTCGTTTCGAACGTACTTGACCTGGAACAGGCCACCAATATTCTTAAATTCAAAGATGGTCGGATATTAAGAACCTTCATACACGCCTATAAACCCTTTGGCTATTTTGAAATTACAGGAAACAATGTGAGTGAACTTGTTCCTCAATTAATTCCCCATCAATATGAAAATAGCGCAAACAAAGATGAAAACAAAAGCGTTGTAGAAGGTCAAGATTTAGCAAGATTAGGATATAAGCAAGGAAATATAACCAGAACCAGCAATTACGAAGTGCTGCACCAAAAAACTTATGACAATCATTTTTTTGAAGTTGTATTGAGATGGGAAAAAATATCAGCTAAAAAACTGATTGGATATTGGACAATCGTCAACGATCAAAGGGCAAACCCTTCTGAACTTTCCCTCAAAAAATACACCGAAGAACAAGTAAGCCATTTGCATTGGTGGTCAAACTATTGGTCCAAATCAAGTATAACTATTCCTGAAAAAAATCTTGAAAAGCAATATTATCTTGATATGTACAAGCTCGGTGCTGTCGCAAGAGAAGGCGCTCCAGCAATTACGCTTCAGGCCGTCTGGACGGCAGATAATGGTGGCCTCCCCCCTTGGAAAGGAGACTTTCACAATGACCTTAACACCCAATTGAGCTATTGGCCAGCCTATTCGGGGAATAGATTAGCCGAAGCCAAAAGCTATACAGATTGGCTCTGGAAGATCCGCAAAAAAAACCGCGACTTTACAAAGCAATATTTCGGTGTCGATGGGCTGAATGTACCCGGTGTCCTTACTTTAAATGGAGACCCTATGGGTGGATGGATTCAGTATTCTCTTTCTCCTACGATTGGTGCATGGGCGGCCCAACATTTTTATTGGCAATGGAAATATAGTATGGATAAAACCTTTCTAAGAGAACAAGCCTATCCCTATATCATTGAGTCTGCGACTTACCTTAAGAATATAACCACATTAAAAAATGGACTCCGTTACCTGCCTTTGAGTAGCAGTCCCGAATACAACGACAATAGTGTATCAGCGTGGTTTGACAACTGGACCAATTTCGACCTTAGCTTAGCGCATTTTCTATTCCAGGCTGCTACTGAGGTGAGCACAGCAATGGGAAAACCGCAAGAAGCGCAAGCTTGGTTAAAATGTAAGGCCCAACTACCTCATTATGCGACGGATAAAACCGGACTACAAGTTGCTGTAAATCTTCCAATGAAACATTCCCATCGGCATATGTCTCCCTATATGGCAATTTATCCATTGGATTTATTAGACATCAATAATCCGCAGGAAAAAGAGCTCATCGAAAGTTCCCTAGATCATATTGAAAAACTGGGTACCCGTGCGTGGGTAGGTTATTCCTTTGCATGGATGGCTTGTTTACACGCGCGAGCTAAACAAGGAAAGGAAGCCGTTAGCAATCTTCAAAAATTTGCACAGAACTTTTGTTCCACCAATTCCTTTCATCTGAATGGCGACCAGAAAGGTGGGCAATATTCAGACTTTACGTATCGACCATTTACGTTGGAAGGCAACTTTGCATTTGCGCAAGGAATACACGAATTGCTTATTCAGAGCAAGAATAACTATGTAGAAATCTTTCCAGCCTTACCTGCTGAATGGGCAACAGCATCTTTCAAAAATTTAAGAACGATGGGCGGATTTATCGTAAGCGCTGAGAAAAAAGGAGATAAAATCGTTATGCTGAAAATAACTGCGACCGAAGATGGTACCTTTCGAATTTTTGAACCCAAGACGCTCATGCATGTCAGTACGAAAAAGACCTTACAGAAAGATAACACCATACAATATGTGAAACTAAAAAAGGGGCAAACAGTAAACTTATGTAGTCTATAAAGACGGTCCCTATGTAAGTTGGAGGCAACTATAAAAAAAGCGTTTCAACCAAGTGTTGAAACGCTTTTTTTAATACTGTTCTGCAATTTATGCGAGTTCAATCAAAAATTCCTCTTTCGGAAGTCTAAATTTTTTCAGCTTCAGCAACCAATCTTGTTCTTCCATCCGATAGCCTAAAGGAAGCATAACTGCACTCTTCAATCCCAGTTTATCTAAACCAAGAAGTTCATCCAATTCGGCATTTGAAAAACCCTCCATTGGAGTTGCATCAACGCCTAATTCTGCAGCCTGAGCAATTGCCAGACCAAAAGCAATATAGGCTTGTTTAGCCGCATGGGCTGCTTGTTGCTCACCGGATAGGCTCGATAACTGTGCTTTCAATCTATTTTTATACTCGTCAGTGGTGTCTAAAGGTAAACCTCTCAACGCATTCATCTTGTCGAAGGTATTATCAATACGTTCGTCCGTATAGCTATCCCATCCAGCGAAGACCAATAAATGTGAGCTATCAGCAACAATTTGTTGCCCCCAAGCCACAGGTACAATTTTTTCTTTTAATTCCTGATTCGTAATCACAATCACACGGAACTGTTGAAGTCCAGACGAGCTCGGAGCCATACGTGCTGCCTCCAAAATCTTATCCACATCTTCCTGAGCGACCTTTCTTGTAGGGTCGTATTTTTTTGTGGCATAACGCCATGCTAGGGTATCTAATAAAGCCATTTTATTCTAATTTAAATGATCAATAGCAACATCATAAAGTTATGTAAAGATACATAAAAAAATAAATGTCTAAACATCAAAACAAAGGACTAAAACAATAAAAACTAGGACAAAAACACAATGCTTTTCGGCATTTGTTACTAGACTTTTAATGCCCAAACACAGTATATTTACTTGTAATCGCAAGCAAATGCCTATTTTATTCAAATTTATTAAGACCTTTGTACTGGTTTATATCCGATTAAAACAAAATGACCTTTAATCATTGTTCCCGGTAGTTATAAATAACAAAATAAAAAACAGAGCTCACCTGCTCCACAATAAAAACATCAGCGATGTCTATAACGAATGAAACAGAACTAACAGGCATACAAAAAGCGAGCGATGCCGTTGCCATCACCTTAAAAGCTATGATAGCACATGCTCAAGTGGGTATGTCCACGAAAGAGCTTGACGAATATGGAGCCGAAATATTAAAAAGCATGGGTGCAAATTCTGCTCCTGCTCTTACCTATGGTTTCCCGGGCTACACCTGTATCAGTATAAACAACGAGTTTTGCCACGGAATACCTACCGCGGAAAGGCTACTACAAGAAGGTGATTTGATCAATATCGATGTATCTGCCGAACTGGATGGGTATTGGGCTGATAATGGTTGTTCTTTTGTTATAGGAAAGGACATATTTCAACACGAAAAATTGGTAAAAGCATCAAAAGAAATTCTTCAAAAAGCAATCAATAATATTCGTGGTGGTGTGAAAATAGCCGATATTGGGCATCTAATAGAAACTGAAGCGAAAAAAAGAGGCTATAAAGTCATCAAGAACCTTGGCGGACATGGTGTAGGAAAAAGTCTGCATGAGGAACCCGATGAATTGCTTAACTATAAAAATCGCTTCGACCAACGAAGATTTCGAAAAAATACCGTTGTTGCTATTGAAACCTTTATTTCAACGACCTCCACATACGCGACCGAACTCAACGACGGCTGGACAATGGTTGGGGACAAAGGTGGATTCATGGCGCAACATGAACATACAATTCTCATTACCGATGGCGCTCCTGTTATATTAACGGCACAGAATGCAATTTACTAAGCAGGAATAAGAAGACACCTATAGGTCTTTTCGAACAAGTTATTGAAAGCTGTCGAAAAGACCTATTTTCTTTAAAACAAGACTTCAAGCTTGCGGTGGCGTACATAGTCCCTTCATCTCAGAACTAGAGGTTGTTATAAAAATTAAGGGGCCTCTCATAACGAGAAAACCCCCAAATAATATATTTTTATGGCTAAATAATTTTTGTCGATACCAAAGACTAATCTTACTGGATAAATGGCTACGGCAGTAAATGTAGCGTATTCTTCCCAACAAAAAAGTGATGAAAATCACTTTTACCAAAAATTTTATTTCCATTTTCAAAATTCAGCTTCTCTCATAACATCCCCCCCAACTCATCTATTCTCCATGAACTGTTCTGATTACTGTTTTGATTACTGTTTTGAAAAATACCCAATAACAGAAAACCTTTTTACCATTCAAACACTTCGCCTCCAATCCTTATTCCCTGCTTAGTTGCGGCAATGAACATGAGACTAAAACGGTACGATAATATTTGTATTTAGGCTGGTGTAACGTATAAAGTTTAGTATTTTTGGTTCATTAAAGTAATCTAGATTGAGAACAATAAAATTCCATAAGGGTGAATGCGGTGTTGAGTTTTTGTTGAATGTGCTCAATGAAAAAGAAACGGATTATACACATCAAGATACTTACCATAAAGATTTTTTTGAAATTCTATTTTTCAAAAAAGCCAAAGGTAGATTAATATTGGGGCAAGAGATCCTCTCCTTGTCCGACAATTCAATCATCTTTATTTCGGCTTTTCAAAAACATACCTGGGAACTGGATCCAGAACACCTTGAATTTACAACATTGATTTTTCAGGAAGACTTTTTGAATGATTTCTTTTCAGATAAACTATTCACATATAAACTATTATATTTCTACCAGCTTAGTTATGTTCCCCAAATTATAGCAGATGACACACATATGTCAAAATTCTGTGGTCTTCTTGCCGAAATTAAACTTGAACTTATCGAAACCCAAGCAGATAGTGCCCATATTATCCGTTCTTTACTTTATTACCTATTGCAGACTTTAAACCGAAAATATGCCCGCTTGAATAAGCTGCCAAACCAAAAAGCGGAAAATAACTTCGCCTATCAATTTAAAGAACTTATGGAACAGTTCATTCGGGAAAAACAACGGGTAAACGAATATGCGACACTCATGGGAATAAGTAGGATTACGTTAAATCAGGCCGTTAAAGCACAGTTTAATACCACAGCGACACACCTACTTCGGCAGCGTTTACTATTCGAGATTCAGGACCTTCTTATCCATTCTGACCATTCCGTTAATCAAATTGCTTTTGACCTTAACTTTTCAGAACCCAATCATTTAATGCGGTTTTTCAAAACTCAAACTGGAAAAACCATTGGTGCATTTATTCAGGAATTCAAAAAATAGATGTTGAATTACATATACAAATTGACGTTATGAAAATCGAGCCGTGCAGATCGGCAACCACATGGCCCAACTTTCATTGAAATCAATGGCGTTCCAAGTACGTCTCGGTGTCCTGAACCTCCGCATAAAAGAATGCCAATGCAGCGAGAAAGGCATGCTGAACCTCCAGTGTACCAACTACTAAGCCATTGATCTCAAGATCGCGCGTCGCACAGGCATCATCAATTACCGTACATGGAAAGCCCAAATCGACAGCAGCACGTACCGTGGCATCAATACACATATGGGTCATCATGCCTACGACAACAAGTTCCTCGATCTTATTTTTGCGAAGGTAATCCAATAATTCTGTCTCTCTAAAGCTGTTGGGAAAATGTTTACGTATGACAAGCTCATTTGGCATTGGACTTACGCTTTCATGAATTTCGGCAGCTCTTGTACCATCAATAAAGAATGGCATTGCTTTGGGATCTGAAGAAATATGTTGGATATGAACCACTGGCAATTTTCTTCGCCTAAATTGGTCGATCACTCTTCTTGCATTCTTACCTGCTTTCAACGGATCGACAAGTTCCATTCCGCCATCTTCAAAATACTCATTTTGAATATCAATGACTATTAACGCGCTATTGCTCATCTATTTTATGAATTAAGTTTACACAAAATTAAGGTGGACATGGCGGCGATGAACTACCAATAAATCACCAAATACTACCATTTTGATAAGAGCGACAAGATGGGATCAACTAGGAAGTGATGTAAATGTTTTACATAATTTCGATCAAAAAATCACCAACAAAAGCTAACTTCGCTGCATATACAGATCACAGAGAGGTGATAATTGCAATAATAGATAGCATGGCATTGAAAGAATTACAACACAGCAAAATATATGGCGCAGATAACGGTGGCACTCCATTAATTGTTCTGCATGGGCTTTTTGGTATGGCAGACAACTGGGGATCCTTTGGTCGTAGTTTCGGAGAGAAAAGACAGGTACATTTACTCGATCTTCGTAATCACGGACGAAGTTTCCATAGTGAAGATATGTCGGTGGAAGTTATGGTAGAAGATCTGCTGGCCTATATAACATCCATTGGAGCAGATAAAGTCCTCCTATTGGGCCATTCTTTGGGCGGAAAAGTAGCGATGCAATTTGCTATTGATCATCCCGGAAAAATTGAAAAACTGATCATCGCTGATATAGCCCCAAAAGCTTATCCGCCACATCACGAGGATATCTTCGATGCGCTATCTGCTGTGGATATCACAACACTGGATAACAGGAAAGATGTACAAGTAAAGATTGAACACTATTTGAGTGATCCGGGAGTTATCCAATTTTTATTGAAAAATGTATATATCAGAGAAGATCGGAAATTAGATTGGCGCTTTAATCTGGATGTTTTAAAAAATAAATATACGGAGTTCATCACTGTCGGGGTAAAATCGGGAATATTCAACGGTCCCACATTATTTCTACCTGGAGAGAAATCAAGATATATATTACCTGAAGATAAAATTAAGATCAGGGAACAATTTCCTAATGCCGTGTTTAAAACAATTCCCAATGCCGGTCACTGGGTTCAAGCCGAAAATCCACAGGCATTTGACGCATTTGTTGCCGAGTTTTTAGATCAATAAAATTAGATACATTGAATGTCCGCTCCTACTTGTTGGTCCTTAAAACCGCTCGTAAGGAGCAGACATTCAATACCATTATTTCAACGCCTTTGCGTAGGTCTTTATCGCACGATCACGGGCAAACTGATGGTCAACAATAGGCTTACAATAGTCTAAAGTGTTTAATTCAGGAACCCATTGTTTTATATATTCCTGATTTTTATCGAACTTCTCAGCCTGGAGCGTCGGATTAAAAACCCTAAAATACGGGGCTGCGTCACAACCACTGCCTGCGGCCCATTGCCAGTTACCATTGTTGGCTGACAGCTCATAATCATTTAGTTTTTGTGCAAAGTAGGCCTCCCCCCATCTCCAGTCAATCAAAAGATGCTTACAAAGAAAACTGGCTACGACCATTCGTACGCGATTGTGCATATAACCCGAACTATTCAATTGGCGCATACCCGCATCGACCATAGGATATCCGGTCTCTCCGTTGCACCATTGCTGGAATTCAACTTCGTCGTTTCGCCATTGTATGGCATCGTATTGCTTTCTAAAGGACTCCGTAACAACATGTGGATAGTGATAGAGTATCTGCATAAAAAATTCACGCCAGATCAATTCAGACAACCAGGTCGCATTGTGTTTTAAAGCAAAAGTAACACATTGACGAACACTGATTGTTCCAAAACGAAGTGCGATCCCCAATTTGGTTGTGCCCATTAATGCCGGATAATCGCGGGTGGTATCATAATGGTCAATAATCGTCGCATTCAGCTCTGGTTCTTCAAAAATAAGGTCAGTCTCCAAAAATCCTAAATTCGCCAAAGAAATAATCTGCTGATGGTTCTGCTGAAAGAAAAATCCCGTTGTGTAGGTATTGGAAAGATGGTCCTCAGGACGTAATTTCTCCCGCCATTTTTTTGCATACGGCGTATAAACCGTATAGGGTGTTCCATCATTCTTTAAAATATCTCCTTTATCGAAAATAACCTGATCTTTCACAGCTTTGAAAGGAATTCCCATAGCTGTACAAAGCTCGAAAATCTCTTTGTCCCGACGAATTGCTTTCGGTTCATAATCCCGATTACAATAGATTCCCTGCACATCGAATTTTTCAATCAACTCCCTGTAGATAGCGATAGGTTTACCATAGAACGTATTCAAAGTTGCTCCACTTTCTCCGAGTATGGTATTGATACGGATTAAAGCCTGATGGATGTAATGAAGACGTCGATCCCTCCTATCCTCCAATTGCATTAGAATATCCTCGTCAAATATGAATATAGGCAATACAGGATAGCCCGAAGCTAAGGCGCGAGTAAGCCCAGCATTATCATCCAGACGTAGATCCCGACGAAACCAAAACACAATAATTTTATTTTTTTCCATAAAAACGACCAATAGTTGACTTCACTACCCCATATTAACAATTTTAAAGGGTAAAAGGTTAGCTCAATAATTAGGTGAAAATACCTATATAAACAAACTGAACCATCAAAGGTACTCGAAATTCCCCTTGATGGTTCAGCATTGAATAATTTTCTTGTGCTAGTTTTTCAAACTCGCCATGTCAATAACAAACCTGTATTTAACATCGCTTTTCAATAGTCTATCATAGGCATGATTGATATCCTGCATTTTAATCAGCTCTATATCGGATATAATATTGTGTTTACCACAAAAATCAAGCATCTCCTGTGTTTCGGCTATCCCTCCGATCATAGAACCTGAAAAACTCTTACGTGTTGGAATCAGACTAAAAGGAGCCACAGGAAGTGGATGCTCCGGAGCACCAACGAGAGTCAAAGAACCATCTCGTTTCAATAAACTTAAATAGGCATTGATATCATGTTGTGCCGAAACACAGTCCAAAATGAAATGTAATGTTCCTGCATGTTCCTTCATTTGTTCTACATCAGTTGACAAGATCACTTCGTCAGCACCCAAACGTTTGGCGTCATCAACTTTAGAAGCAGACGTTGTAATAACAACGACCTGCGCTCCCATTGCTTTCGCGATTTTGACTCCCATGTGTCCCAAGCCACCGATACCCACTATACCAACTTTTTTTCCTGGTCCCACATTCCAATGCCTCAAAGGTGAATAAGTGGTAATTCCAGCACATAATAAAGGTGCTGTCGCTGCGAGATCCAAATTTTCAGGAATGTGGAGCACAAAATCCTGATCTACTACAACACGTTCAGAATAACCACCAAATGTCTGTTTATTAAGGTGCTTATCGTGTCCGTTGTATGTTTGGATATTTCCATTTTCACAATACTGTTCCAATCCTTCCTTACAACTTTCACATTCGCGACAACTATCGACCATACAGCCTACGCCGGCCAAATCACCAACTTTAAACTTGGTTACAGCGGATCCAACTTTAGTAATTCGACCCACAATTTCATGACCGGGTACATTCGGATAAACGGTTCCGCCCCATTCATTTCGCGCTGTATGTAAATCCGAATGGCAAACTCCACAAAATAAGATATCAATCTCGACATCTTTATCCGTCACTTCACGGCGTTCAATATCCATCTGTTTTAGATCAGCCGTTGGTGCGCTTGTTCCAAAAGCTCTAATTGAAAATGTACTCATACTTGATAAAATTGTTGTTTTCTGTTTTAAATAAATGCATAAAATTCCTATGATGCAACACAGATTCCATCCGCACGATAAAATTAACCAATGGATGTGAAAAATGTTTTGAAGGAACGATATCAAAAGTAAAAAGTAACTTTCAGAATGATTTTGCTATAAAGCTCAAATTGATATTTCTTTACGGCTCATCGTATCATGCCTGAACATCTCTAATAGGCTAGCTTTGTAAATCGGAAAACCTAATCAGTATCCTCGACCTGTACAAATTGCATTGCCAAGCCCTGCTTCTGGCATATATTCAGAATAGAAAATTCCAATCGGGTGCTAATCCGAAGGACAAGCAAAAATTGCTGGTCATCCAACAATAAATCAATATTTTTTATCTCCGGGAAACTTTGATAGAGAAAATGATAAATCTCGCTGGCTTTCCACTTCAGCTTACGAGATAAAGAATAAACAACTTTATACATATTTAGATTATTTCAAAATTTTAACGGCAATTTGTTGTAATGGGTGGTTCAAAAAACGCATCTGTTTCAGTTCCTCAAAATCTCGGGCTAGTCGAACCTTTTTATTTTCATTTTCCAGCGCAAGAGCTAGGCTATCCAAGCGCTCCACATCGTTGTGTATTAATAAATAACAATCAATATCTGGATCCAACAATCCCATCATTTCAGGGCGGATTGTTTCCTCTGTCTCCACCATGACCAAAACGCATCTTTCTGATGCAAAGCTATTTACCGACTTTCCTACTTTCGCATTTAACACCATAGTTGTAATCCTGTTTATTGTCTGTATAAAAAGAATCGACCAATCAAAATAGACATATTTTGTATTTTTGTCGAAACAAGCTTCAAAAAAAAGAACAATAAATCTACATCCTTACTGTTCAAAATAATTACTTCGCGCTACACTGCCTAATTGTTAGCGCAACCCCTTAACACATATACTTGTCAACCAGGAAAGCCTAGCTTCAAAATCTGGAAAACGATCAAAAAGTAAAACTTCCTGCTCAAAACAACGTGATGTTGTCACTAACATTTCGGATAAAAACAGGATATCCTTTTCCTCTAAGGCCTGAATTTCTTCTTTCCTAACGGCTAATTCAATCATTTCACGAATCAACTTAATCTCGTCGTCCAGCATATAACGTGTTTTCGAAACCATCAAGGCTGGATCGGATTTCATATCTTCGAATGCGAGATGAAAACGTTTCGTAATTAAATTAATCTGACGTAGTTTTGCTTGTAAAAAACCGACTAAATTATCTTCCAGTGAAGCGTCCCTGTTATAAGTTTTACTCGCGACCTCAAACACTTGCTGACATAGATACTCAGCAATTGCATCAAAGACATCCATTTTACTGGTAAAATAGTAATATAAGGTGCTCCGCCCCTTTCCACAAGCTTTTGAAATATCCTGCATAGAAACCCTTGCAAATCCATATGTTTCAAACACTTTCATGGATGATAAGATAATTTCCTCTTTAATATTTTCCTGTTGACCTGTCATTACTCGACAAATCTACAAAAAATGTCGAAAAATCAACTCCCCCAGCCAAATTTTTTCGCTAGGCGTTATTGGCGCCATTTTCCTAATCCAGCAATAGAATTCGCTCCACAGGTTCAATTTTATTCATTTCTGTAGGGTTAGGTAGTAAAAGGTTCATACCGTTTCTCCATATTTTTATTGCATTTTTATCTTCTACGGGATAAATATTATAGATTAAATTTGATTTCAATGCTTTTCGATGGAAATGGGCTACGTTTTATGTATAATCTTCGTCAGGTGACTTACATCGGTCAGCCCAAATTCAACAGCAATTTCCTTTAAGGTAACTCTTCCTGTTGCTATTCTTTGACGTATCAATGTACTGCGGTAGTTTTGAATATAGTCCCGTAAGGTAATTCCCGCCTGACGTTTAAAATAAATACCGAGATAATCGTTAGCAATGTTAAAGTGCTCCGCCATCATTTGTATCCGCAGACAGTTGGGATCGTAAATATTTTTATGAATATAGCAAAACATAGCCTGCAGATCGCGACTTTTGGTACTACTACTACGCAATTCAGGCATATTTCGCTGCAGAACATGTGCAATGCTGAATAATTGCAACCAAATAAGTTCCTGATTTCCGATTTGATCTTTCTTAAATAAAAGGAGTATATCAAAGATCTGTTCTATCACCATCTTATCTTCCCCCGCTAATTGAAACCCCATCTGATGGGTTTCTCTACTTTTTATGATATATTCCAGCTGTTGTATTGCGGGCGTAGCACCCGAAGTGTCACGACCAAGGTAGGCGTCGGTAAATTTAAGATAAACAAAATGTGTGAGTTGTTCGATTTCAAAATAATGCTGATCATCTGGCCCAAGTAGAAAGATCGTTCCTGCCCCGTAGGGAAATGAATGTCCATTAACGATATGTCGTCCTGAACCCTCCCGAATAAAAATAAACTCGTAATGATTGTGATTGTGTTCAGGATGGTTCCATTCGAGCATCTTAAATCCTGAAATAAGCACCGGTTCAAACTGACGATAACGTTTCATTTCAGAAATATACATAATTATGTTGGATTTTTACATTAAACCCCACTAGGCTTCCAACTAACTTTGGCTTTATAAATAATAGACAAAGATGAAGACTAGAAAAAACACAGCTTTAGTTGTGGGTGCCAATGGCGTCATAGGCAACAATCTCATAGACTACCTTGAAAAGACGGAAGAATGGGAAATTATAGGTTTATCAAGACGAACAAATGCCGATCGGAATAAGGTGCGTTTTATCGCTGTAGATTTATTAGATATAGCCGATTGTATCAAAAAACTAGGCAACTTGGATGCAGGGACTCATATTTACTATGTTGCATATCAGGATAGACCGACCTGGGCTGAGCTGGTAGAGCCCAATATGAGAATGCTAAGCAATGTTTTGACTGTGGTGGAACCAATAGCAAGTAATCTTCAACACATCAGCTTAATGCAGGGGTATAAAGTATACGGTGCTCATTTGGGCCCTTTCAAGACACCGGCCAAAGAATCAGATGCCGGACATATGCCGCCTGAATTCAATACCAGTCAACAGCAATACCTCGAACAACTGCAAAAAGGTAAGAAATGGACTTGGTCGGCGATCCGTCCGTCCGTTGTTGGTGGAACGGCTCCCAATAATCCGATGAATCTAGCGTTGCTCATTGCTGTATATGCATCTATCTCAAAAGAACTCGGTATTCCGCTTCGGTTTCCAGGAAAAATTGGCGCTTTTCAGACATTGATGGAAATGACCGATTCAACACTATTAGCCAAAGCAACGGTATGGGCCTCGACCAATCCACAAGCGGCCAATCAAGCCTTCAACATTAACAATGGCGATCTCTTCCGCTGGAAGGAACTATGGCCCAAATTAGCAGCCTATTTTGATATGCAAAGTGCTGACCCGATCCCGCTATCACTCGAAACGATGATGGCAGATAAGGAACCTGTATGGCAAAAATTAAAAGAAAAGCATGCATTAAGCTATAACTATGCGCAGGTTTCAGCTTGGACTTTTGGCGACTTTGTCTTTTCTTGGGATTATGATTTTTTTGCCGACGGCACAAAGGCGAGACGACTCGGCTTCCATGAATTTATCGATACTGAACAAATGTTTTATCAACTCTTTGACGAAATGCGTGAAAAAAGAATAATTCCGTAATAGCAAAGACTAAATTTTACAGTCTATTTTTGTAACTTACCTCACTCAAGCACAACCTTTACTTCTTTACAAATTCATCCGGTATCTTTTTATCGATTCACAGTTAAAAGGATAGCGGATGGTGTGATAAAACAAGCAATATGAATACAAAAAAAGCCTTTGTAGTAGGATCAGGAAAACTGGCAAACGCAATATTGGAAGCCGATTATTCCATTCCCTGTGTAGAAATTTCACCTTGGCAACCATCCATTACAACGACGTCTCCATCTATTGTTATACATGCCGGATCGGGCCGGGAGTTACAAGATTGTCTTGATTTTTGCGCACGTACGGGCTCGGTATTAATTGAACTTTCGACGGGCCTAGAGACCGAAAAGCTCGAGACTGCTTTTCCACTTATCATTTGCCCGAATACCTCCATACTTTTGCTAAAAACGCTCCATATGCTTCAACAATTTGGTCATAATTTCAAAGACTATGAAATATCTATTATGGAGTCTCATCAGGCCTCCAAGAATACTGAACCAGGTACAGCTTATCATATCGCCAACTCTTTACAGGTCGCTCATGAACGTGTTGTCTCTATTCGCGATGCGAAAACACAAGCTTATAAAATAAATATTCCCGTTGCCTACTTAGAGAAACATGCCTACCATCAGATTGTGATCAAAGATAAAAATGATGAAATTAAAATTGAGACCAAGGTCCTCGGACATGATTCCTATTCAAATGGTGTCAAAAAAATTCTTGAAGCATGTGTCAAGAATAAATTGGACAATAGAAGGTATACTGTGTTGGATTTGGTAGCTATGGGGCTACTTTAGTTAAAACTTTCAATTTAGAAAGTAGGTTTCTATAAGAGGAGTAAAAGAAAATCCATTTGGTTTTCTTCGAAGCCACAACAATTTATAAAATGGGATTTGGGGCCAATTTTTTCATTGTTTTTATTTTTCTACCACTGCTGGTAATTTTAATGTTATGCGGAATTTTCACAGAAAGACGCTTCTTTGGTTACGCAATTTTATCTCTCATCGGTGGCGCAATTCTACTTTTTTCTTTGTCTCAACTTTTTCAATGGATAGCTAGCCCAAAAATCTTAAAAAAAGAAGATTATTATGGGACTTATCATATAAAACGTGACCTATTCCCAGGAAAACAAACTGACTGGCAATATGATAGCCATAATTTTATCATAAAGGATAACGATTCGATTTATTTCAACGTCGTAAGCGCAGGTAAAATATCCAAAGTTTACAAGGGCAAGATCGAAACAGTAAGTCCTTATGAATCCGCACGCTTAAAGCTGTGTATGGACTCTCCCACTCATCATATTCTTGCGTCAGATCCAACGGTGTACCGAAGTCCTTTAGGCTTTTATTTGGTATTTTATTCGTCGAAATATAACAACGTTTTTTTTGAAAAAGACTGACATTCAAGCGTTATTTAACATGACAAGATATTTTCTTTATGTACAGGTCACTGTCCTACGTAATATGCATAAAAAAACACCATAAATTGGTGTTTTTTTATTTTATAATGAATATAGGATTAGTTTGCCGGTGGCTATTTCCCTTTTGATCTTAGAAATCGTTTTGACAGATATCGCCGTACGGGTATATCGTATAACTTCAAACAGCCGTATGCAAGCACAATACTTCCGATCACAACAGCTGCTGCTCCTGGCAGAGATTCTTCAAAACTCAGATTTTCATTCTTGACCCAAGCATAGTATAGATAAATAAAGGGATAATGTACCATATACAAAGGATAGGATATATCGCCTAAAAACTTGCAAAGCCAACTTGTAATACCGCTTTCTCCCTTGCCAGATGCTCCTAAAACAACAAGCAAAGGGAAAACAACAACACAACATAACGTGTCGTACAGACCATTCATCCATAAATGCTCAGCCCCGCCAATGCGCGGCATAGCCAAAAGAGGTACTAAGATCAAACTACAAATCCAAAATGCCCCCTTGATCTGTAAAGATTTAAATATCCTCGATAGAAACAGGCCCGCTGTAAAAGAAAATAAAAGACGAAGTGAACCTGCCGTAAATTCTGTTCCTGTGAGTGAAAAACCAGCACATATATCTCCCAAGGGTCCCAATATCGCAAATGCAGCCAAACCTATTCCGAATAAAATAACGAGTCCGGCTAATGCTTTGGTCGAAAATCTTCGAATGACCAATGCATACAGGATATTACCGATGTATTCAAAAAACAACGACCAGCTTGGTCCATTTAATGGAAACATCTCCCCAAGCCCTCTCACCTCATGTCCAGGAATCGCAGGAATTAACAAAGCATTCAATAGGGTTGCGATTGCCAGCGAAGAAAATGTCACTTTTGTCACATCCCAAACAGAACAACCCTGAAAATAGAACATAACTGCTCCAATGATCGCTCCCATAACAACCATCGGATGTAAACGTATTATTCTTCGTTTTATAAATTCTTTTGTTGTCATCGTCTTCCAGCGATCATCATAAGCATAGCCCACGACAAACCCTGAAAGCATAAAGAAAAAGTCGACCGCCAAATAACCATGATTAATTCGCTGATCTAAATGGCTTGTTGCAAAGGCTTCAAAAATATGAAAGCAAACCACGGTAATAGCTGCGACCCCACGTAACCCATCAAGTACAGCATAGTGTGGTTTGGTATCTGCATAGGCGGAAGTCGGTATTTGAGTATCTGACATAAAAATAAAACGATTTGATTGATTTTTTTACAAGGAAGTAAATATAAACAAATTCGCTTATGCAGGTTTGTAACAAGTTTGACGGTTACCAATTATCTACATCTGTCATTTGATAATGGGAATATAATCCGGTAAGTAAACCTGCTCTTTTTGCATATTTTGGATGTAAATTTTAGAATAAATTTCCAAACGGATATCGGTGATGTCTGTAGTCGTCGGCTTGTCGTCTTCATCTTCTCCAAACGAAAAAATCTGTTCTTCCCTTCTATTTTTTTTATGCAAAAAATAGTAAAAGTCTTTATTTTCCCAACCTTTTATACCACTTCCCGCATCATCTTGAAGCTTCAATTTTGTAAACGTCTTCTGTAGATAGTTGTAGATATTTTGAAAATCATCTTTATTTTTTGAAGTCTTCAGTGCATATAGATAAGCAAATTCACCATTTTTATCCTCCGCCACAGTCAAGGCTGGAAAAGAAATTCCGTTTAATATCGCTACGGTATCTTTTTCTTCATTATAAGAAACAGTTGTATAACGATAACCGAAATCTTTAACTGGCTTTAATTTCCGTGTTCCCCAAGCTGCGGTAGATTCGATATAAAATAATGTTGGCAGACTCCCTTCTGAATTAAAAATAGCAAGCGTATCCTTTTTAAATATGGCGGTTTCAAAGACTTCTTTCAACTCTTTCTTATCCATACTTTTAACGTCCGCATGCAGCAACTCTTCGCTCCTTTTTATTTTGGGGCCATAAAATTTGGATGCATTAAAGGTCCTATCCAATTTTTCAAGTATCACCCGATCCGGATTTTGCGATTGCCAGGAATACAGCATACCAGATAAAAGGATCAGACAGCATACACTATAATATAGAAAATGAAACGGCTTCATCGGAATTGTCATTCAAATTATTTTTTGGGTTATGATCTTTACTTCGACGTAAAGATCTTCAAACTAAAATAAATTTGTATTCATTTGCAAATGAAATTGTGCGGGATTAACACCTTTTGACTTTTTAGAAGTGCAGCGCAATCCAAAAGTACATCGTCGTACTTCGTTCGCGTTGGGTCCACGTTGAGTCCACCTTAATAAAGGGCTGTCACTCCAAGAGAATGTCGGATTCATCTCGGATTCACAGGGACTGTGATACGGCTCTGTCCCAATGCAGGCAGCTATCGGGCTAGAACAGAGGCTCACAGGCTGTCAAAGAAGAAATTATGCAAATTGGGCTTCTAAGTTACGAGCCAGACTATAAAACGTATTTTTGCATATAAAAATCAATTTATCTATGTTTGAAATATACAAATCGTATTAATTTAAATAGATAAAGAACAAGCAAGCGTATATTATTATGTTCAAAAAGGTATTTTCTTTAGTTTTCTGCTGTTTATCTACAGCCATTTTTTTCAAAGCATCTGCACAAGATTTCAAGCTTTCCTCTTTACCAAGTCAGTATCAAAAACCGGTCAAAAACGCACTAAAAGCTGCCGGCATGAATCGTAATGAATTGGAGAAAGTACTAGAGAAACTGCCCAAAGAAATGCGTGAAGGCGCGGCTTTTCTCATAGCTTATATGCCTAAAAATGACTTAACGACGATTAAGAGTGATCATCTTATCCATAATATTGAAAAGGCTTACCAGGCAAAATCAACATTTTCCTGGGCAAAGGAAATTCCAGATTCTATTTTTCTAAATGAGGTATTGCCCTATCGTGTATTTTCTGAAGATCTAGACGACTGGCGTGGTGATTTCTACGATCGTTTCTCAAAATATGTAACAAATAGCAAAACGATAAAAGATGCCGTTGTAGCCATAAATAAGAATATCAGAGATGAAGTAAAAGTCGATTACAATACCCAACGAAAAAAAGCTGATCAAAATCCATCTGAATCGATAAGCCAAGGGATGGCATCTTGTACCGGATTATCCATTTTACTGATCGATGCATTGCGATCAGTAGGTATACCGGCCCGGATTGCAGGTACACCAAACTGGCATGACAATCGTGGTAACCACAGTTGGGTCGAGGTATGGATTAATGGTAAATGGTATTTTACTGAATATTATCCGGACAAAGACCTAAATTACAGCTGGTTTTTGGCCGACGCAGGAAAAGCCGATCCGAATAGCAAGGAACATTCCATTTATGCGGCTTCCTACAAACCGGCAGCTACCTCATTCCCAGCATGGAGCGAAACAGAAGTATATGCAGATAATGTTTCCCAGCGCTATATTGATCTATTCAATCAGCAATATAGCCAACAATTGAACGACAAATCTTACACCCGTCTAAACGTAACCATGTATCTCAGTAACGATCAATGTCAACCGGAAGGCAGAACAAAATGCAATGTAGATATCTTTCAAGGAAATGATCAAATTGGCGGTGGTTCGACCGCAACTAAACTGCAGGATGCGAATGATTATTTAACATTTATCGTGAAAAAAAATCAGTCTTATACCTTGAGGTACAGCAATAAAAATGGGCCCACCGAAAAGAAAGTAACTGTAAAAGATGAGCCTTTAAATGTGATATTATACTTCAATTAATATAGATTATTATTTCGTACGTTATCATCCCCAACCAAAGTTCCAGCAACCTGAAAACCAATTAGCATTTAAATTATGAAAAATATTTTTGACAAAACAGTGAGTGATGAAGTGATAGCACGGATTCAAAATCTTAATCCAGACAGCAGTGCCCAATGGGGTAAAATGACTGTCGATCAAATGTTAGCCCACTGCAACGTGACCTATGAATTAATCTATGAAGACAAGCATACTAAGCCTACTGGATTAAAGAAACTACTACTAAAATGGTTTGTAAAGAATCTGGTGGTCAATGAAAAACCTTATAAGAGAAATAACCCTACTGCTACAGAGTTTCTGGTAACATCCAGACGTGATTTCGAGATCGAGCAACGTAGGTTAATCGATTACATTAGAAAAACGCTGGAATTGGGCGAAAATTATTTTGATGGGAAGGAGTCCCATTCTTTCGGCAAGCTGAAAAGCTGGGAGTGGAACAACATGTTTTATAAACACCTGGATCATCATTTGACACAATTTGCCGTCTAATTAATCTCAGTTGCCAACTGGATCGCCAGGCGCAGAAGTGCCCTGACGATCCAGTTAAGGTTATCGCCACCAATGATAATAGTTATGCATGCCGTCGTATTCAAATCCACACCTCGGATAAACACTATTACCGATAACATTTGTTTTCTCGGTCTCAAGCATCAGACCACAAGCTCCAGTCTCTTCACACCAGACTTTACTACGATCTATAAGCCGAACCGAAAGACCTTTACTCCGGTGATCAGGATGCACAAATAGATCACTCAACAACCACTGTCGCTGCAATTTAGTATAATGAAACAATTTATAAAGCTGAACAAAACCAACAGCTTGTTCGCCCTGAATTGCCAAAAAGATTTCTGACTCTCCGTACAAAAATCGCTCCCTCAAAAATTCTTTGGCTTTTTCCAAATCCGATTCCTGTCTGTAGAAAATCCGATAAAGATTGAATAACGCTGCTGCTTGATCAAGATCCTCAAGACTTGCCTTTCTAATGTTATAATTCATTTCATTAAATAGTTTGATTTATAGTGCAAATGTATCGCAACTCTTTCGTGTCGACCTCATCCAGATAGCAGATGTACAGTGGTCCAATCTTCCGTAACATGGATTTCGATGCGACCAATAAACAAGTTCATAATAATTTCAAAAACAGACTTCATGCCTTTATAACAACAGTTGTCGAATTATAAATGCTTTTGAACGAATTGTAAGTCTTCTGTACGGTCAATTTATAAGGTCCCTATATTTAGATATGAAAAGGAGAAAATTAGCAGCCACAGACAGTGAAACCTTTATTAATTATTACCTACCTAATTGGCGATCCATTATCATCGGTAGTATCTTGATTTTAATGGGGATATCTACATGTTTCATCGCTTATCATCCGAATGATTCATTTAAAGAGAATTTCAGTGCTATGGTACTTGACTTTAAAGATGTATTTCGCTTTTTAGTCTCATTATTTATGCTGTTGCTCCACTTATCTTTTATTATCGGCGGCTGCCTTCTTCTAAAGAGCAGCAGGAAGATCATCCGAGCCCGAACAGATAAAAAAGGATTGTATTTTAAACGGATTAAAAAGAAGACCGGGAGTATGTGGGCTTTAGCAGATTTGGATGCGCTGGTATTCGTGCCCTACATTCAAATCGTTAATATCCGTATTATTGAAAGCAATTGGTTGGGTCCTAGACTTGAGCTTGAGACTTTTCAAGGTAAAGAAATCCTTACCATGTTGAACGTATTAAGCCGAAAACAAAAAGAGCAAATTTGCCAAACCGTGAAAGAATATGGTATTTAATGGAGATGTGGTCTGCTCTCCCCTGTTTAAACAAGTAAAGTTTACTAAAATCAGAAAAAACTGATTCTAGTAAACTTTTACTTTAAACGATTTGCGGGTATAATTTATAATCAATCGTTGGGCAACAACTGATCGACATATTCTCTGATCTCTTGGGGTAACATAAGATAAACCGATGTTTTCAGATTTGCTTTACTTGGTTCCCCATCGATGAAAATATTCTTAAATCCATCATTGAGCCATTTCCCCTCATCCTCTAGATATCCACGATATTTGCTGTCTAAATTTTCAATAATACTATTGTTGTTTCCCATGTTTTCCGTCATTTATTCTATGTAATCTGCATCTAAAATATTCGACAGGGGAACATCAACATTGGTGCCACACCTCCTTAAAATTTTAAAATTCATCTGTCGGAAGGCATATTTTAAGTTTTCTTAACATTTACCTATTCTACCAACACAAAACTACTACACATTAATTATCAACACATTACAACCAAACAAAAAAATAACTTAATTTGCTTTAATTGATATTATTCGCGATTTTTAATGGTGAATACCGTACTTTTGTATTTTAATGTTTATAACCCTATTATTTATGATATTAATAGCAGTCTTACTTCCTTGGTTATCGTTTTTCTTACGCGGTAAGATTCTAAGTGGCATTCTCTGTTTGATCCTACAGATGACCATACTGGGTTGGATACCCGCAGCCATTTGGGCGGTTGCATCTCGTGTTGACGGAAAAAACGAACAGCGCATACGTAAGATGGAACGTAATATGCGTAATTATCGATAAACCTTTGGCGCGAACTTATTCGATTGAACAGGTTTCAATTGGGTGCCAAAAAATGCTGTATTTGTCCTAGTGTAAAATCGATCAATTGGTCATTTACATCGCCATTAAAATCAGCCATCATATAGTTCCCATGATTAGCCGGTAAAATAAGCAGTCGGGCATGAGGAATCTGCTGTTGCATGGCAGCTAGATGTGTCGTTTTTACAACATCTTGGTCTCCCCCTATCAAAAATACCGGGCAGGTCAAAAGCCTTAAGGATTCCGTTTCGAAGTCTTTAAAGTTTATCATGCGCTGGCTATCTTTTTCATACATATTTCGAAATTTCTCCGGATCTGGATTCAGCTTCATAAAGTTCTCTTTGAGAAAAGGTGGTATATCGTTAATTGTTGAAGCTTCATACTTTCAAAAAAACCATCTAAAAGTCCCTCTCTTTTGGTATTTCCCGATGCTGCAATCAGCTTTTCCACCTTGTCCGGATACATCGTCGCAAATTTCAAAACTGTTGTCGCTCCATTACTAAAGCCAAAAAATGATGCTTTTGCGATAGAAAAGAAGTCAAGAACAGCCGAAATATCTTTCGCATCCTGCTCGAAGGTTTCGGGGGTGGTTCTGTGTTCGGATCTTCCATGATTTTGCAGGTCTATCACAATCAACTGGTACTGATCATGCAATCTTTTTATTGTCTCTTCAAAATCAGAGAATCCAGAGGAACCTCCGCCATGAATCAATACTAAAGGCCTTCCTGTGCCGAATATTTCGTAGTAAAGTTTTATTCCATTAGCAGGTGCATAACCGCTTTTCGATTCTATTTCACGCATAATTTATTCTATAAAGTCTATATTTCTGTCAGTAGCAACACGCTTCTACAACGATTTGTTTTCTATAAATTTTTTAAAACTTAGCAAGACCCCATCGGTAAAAGACTGTTGTAGGTCCAAAGGTGTAAACGTATCAGGTTCGAAAGTTTCCCGGATAATCGTATTGTTATCAATCGCTTGAAATTCAACAACACACGTTCTCCCTCCACTGGTACTTTCAATATACTCCATCCAAATAATCTCATCGTATACTCCTACATAATCAAATCCCTCGCGGCTATTTTTTTGTTCCATTCTAAAATTAAACATCCCGCCCTCTCTAAAATCAATATGAACAGCAGGACAGTGCCAATCGTCAAATGGAATATTCCATTGCATAATTGCATCAGCATCATTCCAGTATTTCCAAACATCGGCTAGTTGTTTTTCAACTAAAATAACCGAAACCAAATTTTTGACAGGACGATCTTTATGTTTCATAGGATGTTTTAAATGATAAGAATACTTTTGTCTATCTACATTGGTTTAAAATCATTCCGTCCAATGTTCTGATACAAAAGATCACATTGCGCGGCACCACAATATTAATAAACTATACAGAAATTCGACTTGTCCTATGACAATATTGACTTACGCTGCACACATTTTTCTGCGATACCGCGGAGCTGCACCTATAGCTAAGGAAAGGATGAAAGCCTACCGTAAAAGGTCGATTAAAGAATAAACAGACGACTGTGGTATATTTATTGTGTGAATATCATGAAATATATAAAAACCGATTCAAATGAGAAAACTAGCATTTATAGTCATGAGCCTTGTTACTTTTACATCTTGTAACAATGCCCCCAAGAACAGCGAATCCAAAGAAACAGCTGGCCAAGGTAAGGAAGAAGCAACTCCATCGATCGGCGGCAGCAAGGATGAGCACGGTTGTTTAGTCGCGGCAGGACAAACTTGGAGTGAGATCAAACAAGGATGTATCCAGGTATTCAATGTTGGCTTACGCCTAAATCCAACGGAGAAAGAAGAAGGAAAAGCTGTCATTAGTGCCTTTGTTGTCCTTAGCGAGGATAAATCAAAGCTAGAATTATTTTTACCTGATGACAGTAAAAAAACCATTATCCTGGATAAAGTCGAAAACGACATTTACCAAAAGGATAACTATAAATATGATGCTAAAAAATCAGCGCTTTACGTGAATAATACGATCAAGTACACAGGTGATGTTGAGTAGCCTAGAAAGATTGAACTATTGGCACAATTTGTACTACATAAGGCCCTGAGTAATGATTCCCTATCATTTTATTCTCATTCACCGTAATATGATATTGGCCAACATCTTTAAATCTATAGGCAAGCTCTTGGCCAAAGGGGCCATCAGCCGAACCATCGGGCATAAAAAGCTGACTAATTCGTACATTGGCTGTATCCGTGGGAGTTTTTATTTTGATAAGAACCGAATCCGCCTGATGGACTGAAATGAAAATAGTATCCGTTTTCCCTGATACCATACTCATTTCCTTAGATCTGCCACCACCAAAAAAGGTTACGTTAGAAGGTAAATCCTGTGCCTTGTGCTTAGATTCATTTGTACTGGACTGTGGCGGGCGCTGAGGTAATTGACAAGCTCCATACAGAAAAACTACCAACACATTCATGATCAATAATTGTAATTTACCCATAACGTTTTACTTAGGATAACAAAAGCTATTAAAATACGGTTTTAGTTACGCCAACTTTTTCTATACAAATCAAACGTTGATACTGGATTCTTTATACCCCTACCACTTTATCGGTTATCTCGTTTTATGAACTTCCTCCAGCATTTCAGTAATACACTGCATGAATAATTCATGGCCTTTCACGGGGTCATAAATGAACCCATGGCCACCAGCCTTCAGTGTCCGAAGATGCCAAGCCGGTGATTTTCGGCTAGCGTAGACAGCACTGATCTTCGCTATTGGATAGATGGTATCGTCAGCCGTGTGAAAAGAATATATTGGTCTATCGCTGTGTAGCCGTTCCCAATCGATCGGCTCAATAACGAGTTCACAATCGGCAGATAATGTGAAGAAGGCACTAAATGGTGTATTACTTTGAGCGGCAAACCAATAAACGGCTGTACCACCATTAGACATTCCACCAAGGTAAATTTCTTTGCTATTCAGTAAATAGTTTAGTTTGACTTCTTCGGTAATTGCTAACACCTGTTGAAAGGCAGAACGTTGTCGTACCCAACCGTACGATTTTTTTCCAAATGGATAAATTACAACAAATCCCAAATGATCTGCCAATTTAAAAATCGGCTCATCCGCTACACTTGGGTCCTCGAACTGGAACTCAGTGACACTTGAGACACCACCATGTAAGTAGACGATAGCTCTTACGTTGTTTTTATCTTTAAGCTCCGCAGGTAGATAGACCAAATATGGTACAAGACTATCGCCCATTTGATTCCAATATAAAACAAAGCCTGATTTGACCACCTCACCTGCCCCCCTTGAACTATTATGTTGAATCTTTTTTAACCACTCACGTTTAGCCTCAGCTTGTCGCTTTTTCAACTGCGCTACCTGTGTTGATAGCCGATCCAATTGATTTTGATAGGCAATTTGTTTTTTTAAATTTTGAAATTCCTCGGCCGATGAAAAATACCGGTACTCATCATCAGTTATTCCAAGTCCCAGCTTAATTCCTTCCTCAAACCACGCTATTGCCAAGTCCACACTGTCTACATTCGCCGCTGCCACCATCGCGTTGGCGTAATCATATTTTCCTATCGAATCTTTCTGTATAAAAGCAGCTTTAAAATCGTTCAGAGCAGCTTGGTAGCGCTTGTCCTTCAAATTTTTCCCCGCACTTTCCATTAATAATGAATAGGATGACATATTAGCCAAACGCATCTTCGCTTGTGGAATCTGAGACTGAGACCTCCCAATTGCAATTACGAAACAAAACACAAACACAAGAGAACCAGCATTAATTAACGTACTCATCATCTGAAAGTCTTTATAAAATCTCAATCATAAAAATTAAATGTCGAACCAAAGTAATCTAATTAGATCTCGAACACGAATTGTTCAAACGTCTTAAATATAGATGGCAATAGGGACTTCTCTTAATCTATTTCGGTGAAACAAAGAAAATCATCGGTGAATAATCATCTGATGGGGATAAGCGAAGGCACACCTAATTTCCTAATTCATAAGTTACATCGTCCACAAACTCCATTTTGATTTAATTGCATGTGGATTTAGTTCCCGTATTTTTTGATAAAAAACATAGAAATTTCTATTCCAGAGGGAATAGTTATGCGTAAAACTGAAAATGGACTGTCCCTTACTATCCAATTGAACGACAACTTGCCAGATATAGTGATTATTAATTTGAGTCGATGTCCTACGAAGTTCAATGATATCCACTAACCTAAAGGATCTACCTGCCCCGCCTCTTCGACCGACAGCGTAGAAATAATTTTCATCAAAAAAATAATCTTCGTCACTTAACAGATTATCTTCTATACCAAATAGAAAGGGTCGTGACGACAGTTTTCTTAATTTATCTGTTTCAAAATGATCATTCATCTCATAGCTTTTTTTAACACCGTATATATAATTTTTAGTTACATTTTTCTTATAGACTTGTGTCAACACGACAACGATCAACACACAACTGATAACCAAAACAATGCCTTTAAAATTCATTTATTCCAATAAAAAAGGAAATTAACTGACACAAATTACATAGAACGTAGGAATTCCCCCTTCATCTTTCTCGATAGCATCTAATCTTTCGAGATAGCTATGGTCGCGGATTTCTTTCTGAGCGATTTGTTGTTCCAATTGATAGCGCAAATCCAAAGCCGTAAAATGTAGTGGATGTGAAGGCCACATGAGACAACACTCAGACGGAATGATTACCATTCCACCATGCGACATTATTCCAAGGACTTCCTTTCTTTTCTTTAAGATACCCAATATACCTTTTCAAGTAAGATTTCCCAATTTTACTGTTTAACCCAACTTGATCTTCTCCTTCCATAAAATGATCGGAAAATAGCAACCAATCACTAAAATGCTTTTTCGCATATACTGACAACTTTTTGAGAACATCTAATGCCACAGGTTTTGATAGATATCCAACGTCCGTTGCGGATGTCGTAATATGACTTGCTACAGCAACAACAAAGGCATTCACCCCTACTTTGGAGATATCCCAAACGGCTGTATCGATTTTGCCGTTTTTTTCTTCCAATGCGGTCCCTGTCTTTTCTATTCCAAGTAAGGTAAAATATGAGCTCAACATTTCAAGACAGCTGTCTGTATCTGTTATACCAAAATCTCTTTTTAATAATTTGATAAAATCACTTCTATATTGATCAATTTTGGGATAATTTCCAAATTGATATAAGTGAATCGGATAATTTCCATCATCTCCTGTACTTCCGAATACCGTAAACCAGTCCCCAAAAACAATGACTCTAAATGCGGCTCCTAATGCATTACCAAACTGTTCTTCATAAGGAATATCCAGAAGTATATTGTTATCAATTGCTAAACTATCCTCCCTTTTTTTCTCTTCGGCTTTCAAAGTCAGTTCATCTTTGGCTTCATGCACACCTTCCTTTGCCGCATTCAATAATTCTCTTAAAAATTTAAACATAACGGTATTGATATTAACTACTTAAAAGAAATCTTACTTACTATATTTTGCTACAAGCGCATAATCATAGGGAATACTCATGGACAAGTCGCGTGCTTGCCAAATATCTCCTTCAGACGCCTGGTAAAAATCATAGGCATTTTTCAAGAAATTTTCACCGTTTGGAGCCTCCACCCAACTTTTCTTCTCTCGATTGTAAAGTAAAATCATACAACTCACGCAACGATAATTACCTGCTGTTTTTGGGTTTTCAAAACAAGTTCCAACTTTAATATTAATCTTCTGATTGATTATCACATCGGTCAATTTACGATCCGTGAGATGAATTAATGCGATTTGTGCATCCTCATGATCCGGTGGTAACTTCGCTATTACTAATCGTCCAAAATCTGTCTTTCTAATTTTTTCGATTTCTAAAGCCCTAAATTCTGGCGATATGCGATTTGTATCAATCGGGTATAGATCATCTTCTACAGCTGCCACTTCAGTCGTCGTTACTTCGGTAGCCCCAGCGGCAAGTAGCTGTTTATTGTTTTCATAATTTTCCCAATCTGCTGTATCGTAGGTAACCCACTGCTGTATCTTATAGAGCAAGGTTTCCCTCTTATTGACTTTGATAAAAAACGCCGCTATTAAAAATGAAACCAGCAAAATGAACAGGATAACAAGGACTCTTTTCACACTAAAATTATTTAATTAAGTATTTAAATCTGTAAAATCGTGAAAACATATTCCATGTTTTCATTTAATACCGTAAATCTGCACATAATTATTCAACCGGTAAATCTGGAACCCATATTAGGTCAAAACTTGGCGATATTTGTAGCTCAATAATCAATATTTGAAAACAGCAATACAATCGCTAATTTCGAAGACCTTTAATGATTCAATTAAATCCAACGTGTATGCATAAGCTGTTAGATCTCATATCACCTCGCATCTTTAAAAAAGAAATTTCTTTTAGGAGGAACGAATACATTAAAATGAATGGTTCGATTGATTCAAAGATTTATTTCATAAAAAAAGGCAGCATCAAAATCTCTATTTTTCAGGAAGATCATGAACAGATTATTCGCTTTGGATATGATGGAGATCTCATTGTAGCTATGGATTCTTTTATTCATGGTAGCTACTCGGATTATGCAATTCAGGCAATAAAGAAAACAGATATGCTAATCGCCGAGAAGGAAGATTTTATGAATTTTATCTATTCCACTTCAGAAAACACAAATTTATATATAACTATCTTGGAACAGTTGGTGTTACAGCAGCTTGAAAGAGAACGAGATCTATTGCTGGACTCCCCAAAAAACAGGTATGAAAGACTCATTAAACGAAATCCTAGATTATTTCAACTAATTCCTAATAAGCATATCGCCAATTATCTTAGAATGAGTCCCGAAACTTTATCAAGAATCAGTAAATCTTGAGTTAAATCAATTTTTTTCCAATTTATTTTCGAGTATTTTATCAAAAAAAAGATGAAATGTAATTCATTAGAACTACTTGATCAACTGGAAAAGCAAGTACAAGAACATATGTCATTTGTCAATTCCCTAGAAGCCCTTTCTCAGGAGACATTACGTAAAAGACCTCATGAAGGGTCCTGGAATATCCTCGAATGCATACAGCACCTGAATCTGTACGGAAGTTTCTATTTACCTGAAATCACAAAAAAAATATCCGAAAGCAATCTTGGCCACAATGTTGATTTCAAAAGCGGTTTTTTAGGAAACTATTTTGCTAATTCTATTTTACCAAATGATAAGGAAAAAAAGATCAAAACTTTTCGAAAAATGGATCCCAGAAATCTTATGCAGAGCGCCGAACCGATTCCAGTTTTTTTAGAACAGCAAAATAGACTACTTCATCTACTCGATAAGGCAAGGTCAAAAGATTTAACTAAAATTCGCATTAGGCTATCTTTCAGCAACTGGATACAGCTCCGTTTAGGAGATATATTTCGCTTTATTATTCATCACAATACCAGGCATATTGTACAAATAAAGAATATCTTATCGTTAACTACAACACATTAAAATAGGGTCCTAAAGAAGCCCACGCCATATACACCAAAAGCATGTGGGCTTACCGACAAATAATATTGACTAACCGAGGTAAACCCTATATTGACCGAATAGCACTATCATGATACATGATTATGTATTTATTTTAGACAGGATCAGATAACCAATAAAATAAAAACAATGCATAGAATTATAGGAATATGGATCGTCTTCTTGATTTGCTTTTCTCAAAATAGTATTGGACAAGTAAAAGATTCAAACTATTTTCTCGAAAAAGATAATACTAAGGTACCGCCGCAGGCCAACATTTTACCGCTACAAAATTTCAACTTCCACGTCAAACCCTATCAGGCTTTAGGAACCAAAGTGATCGTAGATTCATTATCGCTCGGAGCAGATAATTATATCATTTATACATTTAGCGTAACCAAATCTCCTCATGACAAGGAATATTATTCTTTCTGCAATATTGTCGTTAAATTAACCCCGCAGGAGTCTATGATGACTTTAGCTCAAACGAATAAAATTTACGCTGGAAATGTCTCAAGAAACCACCCCGACTATTTTGGTCAGGGCACTTTAATACGGGATGATTATCGTATTGATTTTATAGCATTTACGCAAGAAAACCATGATATTAGCGTAATTAACACTAAAATTTACAACCTTTCAAAAGGTAGAACCATATTGTTGGAACAAGATACCTTCCACCAATTTATGCTAAATGATTACCAATTTTCGGACATTGGACTACAATCAACCAATGACCTTAAAGAACATATTGCAGGACTAATAAATAAACGGTAAACGCGAAAATTCATCCTTTCATTTGAACTTTAAAATAAATATGAAAACCTGGACGATCATGCTATTCTTCGTTTCCATTGGGGGCATACAAACGTATGCGCAGGAAACGGCTAATATTAAAGGTATACGAACATCCTATTGGGTAAAGGGGTTGGAAAAAAGAAAAGCCAACGAGCCAATCGTCATTTTTGAAAGTGGCATCGGCATGAGCGGGAACAATTTTTCCGTCCTTTTTCCCAAATTAATGAGTAATATACCGTATTTCAGTTATGACAGAAATGGCTTAGGAAATTCGGATCCTGATCCATCCTTAAAATCTGACCAAGATGTCGTGGACAAATTACATTTAATCCTATCCGCTTTAGAAATTAAACCGCCCTATTTACTCGTCGGGCATTCGCTGGGCGGAGCTTTTGTTAGGCTGTTTACAGCTAAATATCCGGATGAAATTGCCGGCTTAGTCCTCATCGATCCTACCGATTTTATGTTAACAGAAACAGAAGACGCAATTGCTACTGAAACATCAAATAGCCAGATAGGTTACCAACAACTCTGGGTAAAAATGCTTTCAGATATGATAAACGACAAAAACCTTGGTGAGGGTGTAAAATTGGAAATGAAAAGAGAGCTGGCAGTCAGCGAAAAACATTTTTTTAAAGAATATGCCGATTTACCGCTTCTAAAAAATATCCCTGTTACCGTATTCATCGCCTACAATCGACCTATCGAGCGATATGAAAAAGAAATGAACAGTAAATTGGGAATAAATGATAGATTTTGGTTTGATGCCTATGACCAGCTTCGAATCAAACACTATGCAAATCTAATCAAACAAAATAACAATTGTGAACTGATTCTTTTACCAGGATACAGCCATGGGATACACCAACAAGACCCTGATAAAGTCGGTGTAAGCATAAATAGCCTCTTTAAAAAAATAACCCACTAAATCATGTCGATTAAAATAATATCATAGGAGATATCTTTAACCGTTCAAAAAAAAGCCAAAATTAGTGATTAGAAAAAAAATTTAAGTACATCCAACACGGCTGCAGCTATATTCAAAAAATGTTTCATACAACGGAAAACACAACAATCAAGCCAGCATCATCACTTAGCACCAATGAGTGCTAAAACTTTTTCGATAGGTCGACCAATTACTGCTACACCGTCCTTTACAACGATAGGGCGCTCAATCAAGATCGGATACTCCAGCATCACATCGATCCATTGCTCATCTGTCAAGTGAAGATTTTGGAATTTTTCCTGAAAGACCGGTTCTCCTTTTCTGATAAGTTCCAAAGGTTTTAAAGCAAGTTGACCCAATAATTCAATCAATTGGCCTCTCGTCGGAACATCGTTTAAGTACTCCTGTACTTCTATATCCACAGCTTGATGCTGTAGCAGCTCCAATGCATTACAACTCTTACTACAATTTTTATTATGATAAATTTTAATCATGGTCGCAATATGTAAAGGATATCCTTGTGATAAAAAATCAATTATTGGATACCCTCAAAAATAGTAACAAAATCACAAACAGTTCAAATAAAATGCCATTGGCTAACTAAATATTCGAATTCATTTTCGAGAAACTGATCCGTTTATGACGTAGGATTGTTTCTCTTTTTTTAATTTAGTAATATGAAATCAGCCGAAAGTGTGACAGATTTTTACAAAAGGCAACCAGGTTTAACTCATCTGGATTTGCCGCTAAATAATACGGGAATTGGGCATTTCAATGTTTTCAGCAGGGAATCCTGTACTGTCGTCTCTCCGTACAATCGCCGCGATTTTTATAAAACCTCCCTTATCATAGGGCGTGGAAAACTATATTACGCAGATAAGTGGATACAAATCGATAGACCTGCCATGTTATTTGCGAATCCGGTTGTTCCATATGCTTGGGAACCCGAATCCTCAGAACAATCCGGATGGTATTGTGTATTTACAGAAGAATTTATACAGCATAGTGAACGGATAGAAAGTCTAAAAGACTCTCCCCTGTTCAAGATAGGTAGCAATCCGATTTATTTTCCGGATGAAACACAATTAGCAGAAATTTCTACAATCTTCCAAAAGATGATGGTTGAAATGAACTCGAGCTATATCCATAAAGATGATATGTTGCGAAGTTATCTACATCTTCTAATTCATGAAACGATGAAATCGAGTCCCGCAGCGAGTTTTGGATCATATACCAATGCATCGACCAGGGTATCGGGACTATTTCTTGAGCTGTTAGAAAGACAATTTCCAATCAATACCTTTCAACTTAGCCTGCAATTGAAAAGCCCAGCAGATTATGCGCATGCGCTTTCGGTTCATATCAATCACCTCAATAGGTCGGTAAAAGAAGCCACAGGCAAAACCACCAGTACACATATTGCAAACCGTGTGGTCCAAGAAGCCAAAGCTTTGTTGCTGCATACCAATTGGAATGTATCGGATATTGCCTACAGCCTAGGATTTGAATATCCATCCTATTTTACCAATTTCTTCAAAAAGCAAACCGGGATGTCTCCAAACCAAGTCCGAAGCAATACTGTTTGAATTGTATAACAATCTGTTTGATTGTCTTAACTCGCTTCGTTTGTTCCATATGTACTTTTGTATTGAACAAAATGTAATCATTATGAAATATAGAAATCTTGGAACAACAAATGAAAAACTCTCTGCGATTGGATTAGGTTGTATGGGAATGAGCTTTGCTTACGGACCTACGGACGAAAAAGAGAGCATTGCAACATTGGAAAGAGCATTGGACCTCGGCATTAATTTTTGGGATACCGCGGATATGTACGGCAACGGTGCCAATGAGGAACTTATTTCAAAAGTGCTTGTTCCCAACCGTGACAAAGTTTTTATTGCAACAAAATTTGGATTTCGCTTTAAAGATGAAATAGCAGGTCCAAGTGGTACGGCAAACACCTATTTCGATGGCTCGCCCGAATGGATAAAATTAGCGGTAGAAAAAAGTTTAAAACGCCTTGGAATCGATACCATAGATCTTTATTATGCGCACCGCGTAGACCCCAATATTCCTATCGAAGAGACCGTAGGCGCTATGGCAGAATTGGTTAAAGAAGGAAAAGTGAGGTATTTGGGTTTAAGCGAAGCATCTCCCGCATCAATCATTAAAGCAAATACCGTACACCCTATAGCTGCTTTACAGAGCGAATATTCGCTCCTTACACGTGATGTAGAACAAGAAATCTTACATACCGTAAGGAAATTGGGGATAAGTTTAATTCCTTATGCGCCTCTAGCGCGTGGATTATTTTCCAATTCTTTAAATTTAGAAGATCTTGCTTCGGACGACTTTAGAAGAACCTTACCTCGAAATCAAGGTGAACATGCATTGAACAATGCACATTTAGTCGCCAACTTCTCCCTAGTGGCAAAAGATAAAAACTGTAGTCCAATACAACTCGCTTTAGCCTGGGTACTGGCACAGGGAAATGACATCATTCCTATTCCAGGAACTAAAAAAAGAAAATACCTGGAGGAAAATGTTGGTGCCCTTGATGTACAATTATCGAATGATGATTTAAAAAAAATAGATGAAATACTTCTTAAATACCCCAATATCGGAGCACGATACAGTGAAGGTGCTATGGCTTTAGTCAACCATTAATCCATTTTTGAGATTATAAGTGGCTTGCCGGCGCCACTTATAATCTCAAAAATTGTTCTCCTCTCATCCGTCCTTATTATGTTGTCATAATGTGCTGTATGAACAGATACGAATCGTTTAATATGGTATTAATTATCGGAAATCGCAGTACGCAATGAAAAATAGAAAGAACTTCCTGCGCCATAATCACTTTCAACACCAATTTCGCCACCTTGCGCTTCTATAAACTCCTTACTAATACTTAAACCAAGTCCTGTTCCACCCTTTTTTGACCCTGGCACACGGAAGTAACGCGCAAATATTTTATCCAGATATTTCGGCTCGATCCCTTGCCCACTGTCGGTAACGATAAATTTTGTTTTAAGTTCGCTGTTTTCCACTGCGATACGAATAAGCGAATCCTCATGGGAGTAACGTATTGCATTGGAAAGAAAATTTGTAAGAACCCAGGCCGTTTTCTCATTGTCAGCAAATATAGCTTTCACATTAGGTCCTACCTCGATAACAAAGTGGATATTTTTTTGATTCGCAGCAAATTGATTTGCCATGATAGCATATTCAATAATAGGCTGTATTTCTGTCGTATGTAAGTTAATTTGAATAGAACCACTTTCAACCTGCGTCATATTTAACAGTTCACCGGTTATTTGAAGCAAGCGGTTAGAATCATCTTTTATTCCATTTAACAACGTGAGCTGCTCGGTATTCAGATGACCTATTTGCTCGTTTTCCAACAATTGAACCCCCATCTGAATCGCCGCAATAGGTGTTTTGAACTCGTGCGAAACAGTACCGATGAAGTTTGTTTTTGCAAGATCAAGTTCCTTAAATGGCGTAATATTCTTTAGGATAACCACCTGCCCGATAAACTTTGGCTCAAGTTCACCCGTAGGCAAAACATTGATATCGATAACATCTTTTTCAAAATAGCTTTCTCTATCATCTGCATAAATTTTAACAGCATTTTTTTCACGTTTTTCTACAGGAAGAAAAAGATCTTTAAAAATATCCTTAGCAAGATCATTTTCATCTGAAACCGCTAAAGCAGATCTTCCGAGAAGTTGATCTTTATGTAGATTTGTGATGCGAAGTGCTTCCTCGTTGACAAAAATGACACGTCGCTCTTCGTCGAAGCCTATCACCGGATCATGCATATGATCAACAAGAGACTCAATTCGTCTTTTTTCCTTTAAAATTTTTTCAAGTTTACTTTCAGCGTATTCTTCAAGTTTCTCTGCCATGGAATTAAATGAAGCGACGAGTTCGGCAAACTCACCTCCACTCTGCACCTGAATACGCTCTTTGTAGTTCTGTCCTGCAATCTGTCGAATACTCGCTGTCAATTTTGCAATGGGGTCAGCTATATTGGACGGCAAATTGACCAGCAATATAAAAGCAATGATAAAACAGAGCGCCCCGGCAAATGAAATGACCAAAATTGCATGTTCGGCGGTGCGATCCGCAATAATACTCTTCCGAGAAATTGCCGTCATATTTTGTTCCATTAACAAGGCAATATCCTTTCTGATAGACGAGACAATAGTAACATCTAAGGGCTTATCTCGCAGTTTTAAAAAATGTTTGGCAATTGCGTTTGTTGTTTGCTGCTCTCCGACTTCGGTAACATTTTTCCGTTGTTTGTCAAGATTAATCTGGAAATTATTAAAAGCAGCTTTTTCAACAGGAATTTCCTCCAATGCCAATAACATATTCTTGGCGTACAGCAGCGTATTGTAGTTCGCTGTCAGTATATTTGCGGTATCCTTTTTTAACCGGTTTACATACCAACCACTTAGTGCGGCAAGTAGAAAGATCATGAGAAAAAGTGATCCTACACCAAAGGTAAGTTTCGTTTTTATTTTCATCTTATTCACAATTTGTCTTTATCATTAAGACAATATAATCAGGTCGATGTCTTCGGTCGACAGTTGTGCCAGCAGTTTGCTAAATGTATCCTTAGCAAGTAACATCCTTAAAAGAGATAATCGTGGTTTTCCAATGCAAACTGTGGTGATCTTGCGGAGCTCGCACAAAGCGATGATCTCTTTTGCCACACTGTGACTTTCTACTTTGATAATTTCTCCACCAAGTTCTGTCGCCAGTTTAAAGTTATTGATCAGGTGTCGTTGTTTGTTTAAGGCTATCCGATCTCCGCGCTCTTTTGGCAACTGTACATAGAGCAAAAACCAACTGCTATTATAATATCCTGCTAAACGTGCTGTTTTTCGGATGACGTTTTTTGCTTTTATTTCATTAGAACTTATACAAGCCAGGAAACGCTCCTTTCGCACCCATCGTTGGGGTTGAACTTCAATCTCTACTTTGCGTTGAACCTGGGAGGCAACTTCCTTCAAAGCCATTTCACGCAATTGTAAGATATGTTCGCTTTTAAAGAAGTTTTGAAGCGCTGCCTGAATTTTTGACGCGTCATAGATCTTGCCCTCTTTTAGGCGAATGATAAGCTCTTCTGCAGTAAGGTCAATATTAACGACTTCATCTGCGGAATCAATAACACTATCGGGAACACGTTCTTGTACTTCAACACCTGTAATCGCTTTGACCTCTTCGTTTAAACTCTCAATATGCTGGATATTAACAGCGCTGATCACATTAATCCCCGCTTCAAGAATCTCCATAACATCCTGCCACCTTTTGGTATTTTTACTGCCTTCAATATTTGTATGTGCCAACTCATCGATAATAACAACCTCGGGATGTGAATTCAAGACAGCATAAAGGTCCAGTTCCTCCAACTGTTTGCCTTTGTAAAAAAGATGGCGTCGGGCGATAAGGGGTAGACCGTCGAGCAATTGATGTGTTTCCTTCCGATTATGTGTCTCAATATAGCCAATACGCACATCGATTCCTCCCTGTAAAAGGGTATGTGCATCCTGTAACATACGGTATGTTTTTCCTACGCCTGCACTCATACCGATATAAAGTTTGAAGCGACCTCTTCTCGATTTCCGAATAAGGTCCAAAAAGTGTTCAGCGCTTTTCCTCTCTTCCATTTTTATTGCCTTTCATTTCAGAAGGTTCCTGCCGATCCAACACACGGCAGGAACGATTGTTTTTAAAAACTAACGGTAAGTGCTGTTACAGCCGTTACACTATTTTTCACCAACTTATTTGTCCGATCAAGGAAAATAGCATCTTTATTCGTGAGATTACGTAGTTCCGTACGCCAAAGAACATTGGGAAGAATGGCATAATCTGCATTTAAAGAATAGCCAAACGTTTGAAAACCTTGCTCTGTAGTCGTAGAAACGATCACACCATGCTTATCGTTGTAATATTCTCCTCTTGCTGTTAAGCTAAATTTTTCGGTCGTCGCGTATCGTGCAATTAACACTGGGGTGTACCATACATTGTACTTCGAACTACCTTTTGCTTTTTGTTCAGCTCCAATATCAAATCCGAATGTGATTCCCAGCTTTTCGTTCATTTGATAAATTGCATATAGGTTATGAAAATAGCGCATCTGTCTGACGCTATCCGCTTTATCACTGCCTATAAAAGAACCACTATTGATGGTCCATTTATCTGTCGGTTTATAGACCAATTGATGCCCAAATGCTGGTAAACTGCTACCATCTACACGTTGAATCCGCTGCCATCCGTTTAAAATCAGCCCACTTAAAAATAGTTTTCCCGATGCGGATGTATAGGATATTTTTGCTCCTGTTTCAAAATAAGGTGAATTATCCGCAAAAATACTCCTTGTTACAGTCCAATTATCCTTTCCTATAGCACTTTCAAAGCCCAAATGGGAAGAAAATATGCCAGCATCGATCCATAAATTATGTTTTTTCGAGATACGTATACCGGCGTTCGCTTCGTAAATATTTTTTAAGACTCCGGGTTCCGCACCGTAGTTGGCATTCATATATGTACCAACACCTAAAGCAAGATTTGCACGGGTATTTGTTGTTTCGTATGCAGCTTTTAAAAGTGCCAAGTTTATGTTTACTTCATTCGTCCTATTGTGACTATATACAAAGCCTGGACGTGTATTTCCAAGTGGATTGTTAAAGTCCCGAAGGTAATATGCTTCAAGGTAACCACTGATAGACAATCGGGTATTTTGAGTCGTATCTTGCTGTGCAAATAATTGTGTTGCCCCTGCGAGTAAACAGGCCAACATCGCTAGTTTTTTCATGTAAATTGTTCTTATAAAATGTATATCGATAACCCTTTAGGTCAATTTTATTTTTCAACCATCTTGTCCAAAGCAATATTTAGTTCAAGGACATTGATTTTGCGAGGTCCAAACATATTCCATAAAGGCGTCTGAACGTGGGCATCAACAAGAGACTGTAGGCTATTTACCGATATACCTCTCGCTTTCGCAACACGATCAATTTGTATTTTTGCGGCCTCGATGGAGATATCTGGATCCAAACCACTACCACTGGCTGTAACAATGTCTACCGGTACCTGTTCGCGTTTTACAGTAGGATTGTGAACTAAGAAAGTATCGATACGGGCCCTAACTTCCGAAAGATATTCCCCATTAGAGGGTCCTTTGTTACTTCCACCCGATCCAGCAGCATTATAACCAACAGCTGAAGGACGCGACGAGAAGTAATCATCCCGCGTAAAGGCCTGTCCAATATTTCTGTAATACTTTTGCCCATTGTACTCAAGCATTTCCCCTTTTCCATGATTGGGTGCTATTTGAGCTATTGCCCATACGAGGGCTGGATATACCACTGAGAGCAGGAGCAATAAAACAATTGTAATCTTTATTGCCGGATATATATGAGTTTTCATCTTTGCTTTTATTATTAAAAATGTATTAGATAAATAGGGAAACCAGTAGGTCTATGACCTTGATACCAATAAATGGAACGAGTACTCCACCAAGTCCAAAAACAAGCAGATTTCTCCGTAACAGTGCGCTTGCACCTATAGGTTTGTATGCGACTCCTTTCAATGCCAAAGGAATCAGTAATGGGATAATAATTGCGTTAAAGATGACAGCTGATAGTATGGCACTTTGTGGACTACTGAGCTGCATAATGTTTAAACCTTGAAGTGCGGGTATTGCTGCAATAAACAAGGCCGGAATGATAGCAAAATATTTGGCGACATCGTTTGCAATACTAAACGTCGTTAGCGTACCTCTGGTCATCAACAATTGTTTGCCTATCTCCACAACCTCTATCAATTTGGTTGGATCATTGTCGAGATCGACCATATTTCCGGCCTCTTTTGCAGCTTGTGTACCGCTGTTCATCGCTACACCAACATCGGCTTGTGCAAGTGCCGGAGCATCGTTTGTACCATCCCCCATCATGGCGACCAATCGTCCATCAAGCTGTTCTTTTTTGATATAGTTCATCTTGTCTTCAGGTTTCGCTTCGGCTATGAAATCATCCACTCCAGCTTTTTCCGCAATATATTTGGCCGTCAACGGATTGTCTCCCGTCACCATAACAGTCTTGATACCCATTTTTCGCAACCTTTCAAAGCGTTCATGAATTCCGGGTTTTATCACATCCTGCAATTCTATGACACCGAGAACCTGTTCATTCTCTGCAACGACCAATGGGGTTCCCCCATTTTGAGAGATAAGCTTTACGCGTTCATCTATTTCCTGAGGGAACAGATTTCCAGCCTTTACAATGATATTCCGAATAGCATCTGTTGCACCTTTACGAATACGTGTCTGTGCAAAGTCTATTCCTGAGCTACGGGTCTCAGCGGTAAACTTAATGAATACAGGGTTTTCGATCTTATAGCTCGATGGGTCGACACCAGCCAATTCAACAATTGATTTCCCTTCCGGTGTTTCATCCGCCATGGAGCTCAATGTGGCTGCACGTACCAGAGCTTCCTTCAGGACGCCATCTGCGGGGTAAAAATTTGTCGCCTTACGATTTCCGATCGTAATAGTTCCAGTTTTATCAAGCAACAAGACATCAATATCTCCTGCCGTTTCAACTGCCTTGCCACTTTTTGTTATGACATTTGCACGAAGTGCACGATCCATTCCCGCGATACCAATTGCCGATAAAAGACCTCCTATTGTTGTTGGAATCAAACAGACAAAAAGTGAAATAAACGAAGCAATGGTGATACCAACATTGGCATAATCCGCAAATGGTTTTAAGGTCACCGTTACGATAATAAATACAAGTGTAAAACCTGCCAGAAGGATTGTTAATGCAATCTCATTAGGTGTTTTTTTGCGGCTTGCCCCTTCAACCAATGCGATCATCTTATCCAAAAAGCTCTCCCCCGGTTCTGTCGTTACCTGCACGAGAATTCGATCGGACAAAACCTTGGTACCACCGGTAACTGAACTTTTATCACCTCCAGCCTCGCGGATCACCGGTGCTGATTCTCCGGTAATTGCACTCTCATCTATGGTTGCCAATCCCTCAATAATCTCCCCATCCAATGGAATTACATCTCCCGCCTGGCAAACAAAAACATCATCTTTTTTCAGTTGAGCGGACGAAACTACCCGACCATCACGCAGGGTTGCTGGAGTTTCCTCCCTAGTTTTCCGAAGACTATCTGCTTGCGCCTTACCGCGGGCTTCGGCAATTGCCTCAGCAAAATTTCCAAACAATAAGGTTAAAAATAGAATAAGAAATACCGTAAAATTATAACCAAGTGTACCTTGTGATTTTTCCCCAGTCATTATCCAAAGACAAACGACGGCCATAATCAGCGTCCCGATTTCCACGGTAAACATCACTGGATTACGGAACATTATTTTAGGATTTAGCTTCACGAAAGATTGCTTTAAAGCTTGTTGTACAAGTTCTTTCTGAAACAATGTTTGTTGATCGCTCATTTTTAGAATTCTTTAATTTTAAGTACTACATGGAAAAATATTCCGCAATTGGACCCAATGCCAACGCAGGGAAGAAAGAGAGTGCTGCAATAATCGCGATCACAGCGAATACCATTAAACCGAATGTACTTGTATCTGTTTTTAGCGTTCCCTCACCCTCAGGTATAAATTTTTTCTCAGCCAATAATCCCGCAATAGCAATTGGGCCTATAATCGGTATAAAGCGGCCGAGTAACAATACGATACCTGTCGAAATGTTCCACCAAATTGTATTATCTCCAAGACCTTCAAACCCGCTACCATTGTTAGCTGCGGATGAAGTATATTCGTATAATATTTCACTAAAACCATGAAATCCAGGGTTATTCAATGTAGAAGCACCTTGGGCTGGAAACGCTGTAGCAAGTGCTGTACCGACAAGGATTAGAAAAGGATGGGCAAGAGCAACAATCATAGCAATTTTCATTTCCCGCGCTTCAACTTTCTTACCCATAAACTCTGGTGTGCGCCCCACCATCAAGCCACTAATGAAAACGGCGAGTATAATAAAAATGAAGAAATTGAGTATTCCCGCGCCTACACCGCCATAAAAAGCATTCACCATCATCGCTATAAGTTCGTTCATACCAGATAAGGGCATGTAACTATCATGCATAGAATTGACGGAACCCGTCGAAATCATCGTTGTAACAATACTCCAAAACCCCGATGCCGCTGCACCAATACGTATTTCCTTTCCCTCCATGGCGCCCATAGACGTGTCAATACCCATCTGTGCGATCGCTGGATTTCCAGCCATCTCCATTTTTATATTTGGTATTGTCAGGATGATAAACCCAATGGTCATCACACCAAACATCATCCATGAAAATTTACGCTTGCGAATAAAAAAGCCGAATGCAAATATCATCGCCATCGGGATAATAAACTGGGCAATCATTTCCACCATATTGGTCAAATAATTGGGATTTTCAAATGGATGCGCACTGTTCGCACCGAAAAAACCACCTCCATTTGTACCAAGATGTTTAATTGGGACAAAGGCAGCTACTGGTCCTCGGCTTACCTGTACGGTATCTCCAGCGACAGTAATCATGCTGTCCTTACCTTCGAAAGTCATCGGCATGCCTTGGAATACGAAGATGGCAGCAACCAAGACAGAGATAGGCAGTAAAATCCGGGTGCAAGACTTCACAAAGAAATCGTAAAAATTGCCCAATTGTGTTGTTGTCTTATCCCTAAAAGCTTTGAAAATAACCACTGCAGCAGCCATTCCCACGCCTGCGGTAACGAATTGAAGAAACATGAGCCAAATTTGTCCTAGATAGCTCACTCCTGATTCACCGGAATAGTGCTGGAGATTACAGTTGACCAAAAAAGATATACTGGTATTAAAGGCCAAATCAGCAGTCATTCCAGGATTCCCATCTGGATTTAAAGGCAAATGTCCCATATTCATCAGGATAGCCATGCTCAATAGGAACCACAGTAGATTAATTGTCAAAAGAGCAACGAGGTGCTGTTTCCAAGTCATCTGGAGGCTAGGATTAATTCCTGTCACCCGATAAAAAAATCGTTCCAATGGTTGAAACAATGGATCTAACCAGGTTTTTTCATTGCCATATACCTTAGCTATATATTTCCCAAGGGGAAGTCCGAGTAGTAATGTTACGATGAACATCACTATGATTCCAAGAATCTCTGTATTCATTTCTTTAGTTGATTTGTATAAAAAGTGTATCATGACCGATCGTCATCTAACCTCAAGCTCTTCTTTTCGCTATGTAACACGAAAAGAACTGACTGAAAGCGGGATTTCATCGCCGACGATAGAGAATGAGTAATCTTGTTATTAAAATTTTTCTGGCTTTAGAAGTACATAACAGATATATGCAAAAACCAGTAGTGCTACAATAAATAAAGCTGTCATTTACTTTGATATTAATAGATTATGAATTTGTTGTCCTTTAAGGACCTCTAAAAATGGTATTGGTAGCTGAGCTTCGATTACCGCCCATGCATTGACCGAACTGATGCGCCGAAGACCTCCTAAAGATCTTACAAAGAGATTTTCCAGAATGTATTTGACATAATGGTTTCCTCGCCCATAAATCATTCCGAGGAAATGAATATGCTGGCAAATTTTGTCCGTACTTTGCAATATAATTAAGCTCCGAAGGTGATTAATAACGGCCTGTAGGGCTCCTGCAAAATTGTGCTTCCGCAATAAGAAATTAATCTCTGATCGGATTTCCTTATAATGGAGCGCCATATACAAACCTGCACCGTATTGATTTAATTTTTTCATGTTGTGCGTAAAACTATACTTCAAAATCTAACCGATATAGAGTTGAAAAATCATTGCAATAATCAACACCACTACTATGATCTTCGCTATACGGTCTCCCGATAAATTATGTGCGGAACTTCTGCCTTTATTTTCTTGCTTCTCTTTCATATTATTTCTTTCATATTTTGCCGAAAAAATCGACCATTTTATAGAATAACCAGAAGAACAAAATTCCAGTTATGACGAGTATGATTGTTATTACCATTGTTAAATTTTATTAGTGAATCGCGATTTCATTTTGTTAAACTCAATTACATACCAGCAGCTTTACCGATCGTCCCTCTCGGAGGACTCTTGCCACATACTTTTCTTTTCCGTCCTGTTTTCATATTTACATTCATTTGTCCCAATAAGCCAAACAATGTTCCACTATGCCATAAAACATCATAACACACTGTTATTCAGATGTTATAAAAAATAAGCCACAAAATAGCGTTGGCGAATCCTATCATTTTGATAAGGTTATTTTATCAAAATGAGAATGACTATGCTGAAAATGTGATCAAATCATTATAATGTGTAACTTGTCATTTATACTTGAAAGGTGACCAAAAAACATAGAGGGCTTGAACCAGTCTATTCTATAAAATGACGGAAAAGAATGTTTTAAAAATTCATAAATGAATAGGAGAATAGGTGAACCTCCGAATGAGTATTAGCAGAAGTACTATGTAACAAATTTGCAAAGTAACATGAAATTATCGCCAAAAGTTCATATTAAAAATTATTTTAGGGGATACATATTAAATGGGAAAACTTATTAAAGAGACACTTATACAAATAAAAACAATGATAAACTTAAACCTTTTCAAAAAAATCATCTTATCGGTCTTTATGGGCTGTATTTTACTCTCCTGTCAAAATGAAAAAAGCAGTCCGAATACATTAACAGAAGAAGAGCAAAGTAACGGCTGGCAACTTCTATTTGATGGTACCACGCTTAACAATTGGCATACCTACAATAATAGTAAAAATGCTCCTACAGCCTGGGTCGTTAAAAATGGGACTATTTACTGCAATCCAAACAGTGAAAGCCAAAAATATGACTTAGTATCGGACAAAGAGTATAAAAATTATGAGTTTAAGTTTGAATGGAAGCTCGAAAAAGAGGGAAATAGTGGCGTTTTTGTCAATGTACAGGAAAGACCGGATATCAATGCGACCTACCATTCAGGACCAGAATATCAATTGTTAGCAGATTCCCATCCTGATTTTGATAAGCCGCTAAAGCGTTCCGGCTGTCTTTATACATTTCTACCGCAGCAGAACTTTGTCAATATTAAAGCACAGGATGATTGGAATGAATCCAGTATTATTCAGAAAGACGGAAAGGTAACGTTCTACCTGAATGGTAAAATCACTGCTGAAATGGATTTTAATTCCGCTAAATGGAAAGATTTGGTAAAACATAGTAATTTCAAAGATTATCCAGAGTTTGGTAAACATATTAGTGGGAAATTAGCACTACAGGATTGGTCCAGAGGTGTTTCATTTAGAAACCTAAAAATAAAAACCTTATAATAAAAAAGTCCTTAGCAAATGCTAAGGACTTTTTTTTATGCAATAGCCTCAGCCCCATCATCCCGCTTTAACCCTCCTATTATCTTCCTGTTCCGCTTTCAATCCCCGCCTTTTGTCGACTGTCTTTGCCAATGAAATCCGTCAGGAGTTAAGCTCTCCCATCGCTAGACATTCAGTCCTTAATAAAGGATCTGCACCTTGATTTGAAAAAGATGCCTTATACACCCCAAAAACTTCACAAGCCTTTAGTATGTTAAAAAGAATTTAAAATCAAAATATGAATTAAATAAGAAATAAAATACTATGTAAAATAAATTGTAGCGAATTAAATTTCAAAAACGTTACCTATAGTAAGTCACATAAAATCCTGACTTAACTATATTAATGAAGAAAATTATATTCATCGTCCTAGTCTCCTTGATTTCGTTGGAAGGATATGGGCAAGAAAACATGCAAAAAAAATTAGAAATTCGAGTGGGGTATGGACTTATTCCGGTCCAAGAGATCGGTACAATGCTCGGTGAGGGAATATTTATGGGTTTACTCGGAAGAGAAGTAGAACATTCCAGCGGAACTGGCACATTTACTGCCGGGTATTCACGTAATTTAAACAAAAGACTGTCTATAGGCATCGACGGATTTTATGGTAAAAATACGGTTTCTTACAAAGATGATCTTGGGGATTCAAAATGGAATGTTTTTGGGGGGCTTTTGAATATGCGATATAGCTATTTGAATAAAACTAAACTTGAACTATATGGAAAAGGAGGTTTGGGCTATGCAAAATTTAACAATAGACAAAAAGAAGATAGAGAAAGCTTCGGTGCGCTATCCTATCAATTTACACCGATAGCCATTCGTTATGGCAATAAACTAGGTGTCTATGGCGAATTTGGATTCGGTTACCTTGGGATTGCAAATGTCGGGATATCCTTCAAATTGTAAATTATCCAATTTTGGTTCATTAACAGTTAAAACAAAACAAACAAAAAAAATATGATGTTAAAACTTACAATATCAGTAATTGCTGTCGCACTCGCTGCAAGCAGTTGTTCAACAACATTAAATACGAAAAAAATGAATACGGATACAACTGGTCTTTCCGTAAAAATTCAATCAACAAATGCTATTGCAGTTAAAAATCCAACGGGCAAGATTCGTCTGTATGCAGTTTCGGCCCAGATAGCAGATGTACCAGCTACAATGATTCTGGAAAAGAGTTTTACAGCGAACCAAATACCTTTTGATCTCAAACTCGATTTACCTAAAAATCACCTTAAGCTCATCCAGCCTAAAGTCAGTGACGCTGAGCCCATAAAATACTACGTAACATTAGATTGGGATTCCAACGGAGACGGCGAAAAGGGAAAAGGAGATATTGCGATTGACTTCAACAAAAAGTTTCCTACTGTGGTCATTGGACAAGAAAATGAAATTTTTGTCGCAGAATCCAAATAATAAAAAAGTTTCCCAAGAGGTATTCGTCGGAGAACGAGATAGCTCTTGGGAAACCACACTTCAATTAGCAGTAAACTACCGCCAGTCAATTCTTGTATCTATCCAAAAACAATCTCTATTCCGCCGAAATAAGTCGTCCGGTCTTTGGTGATTGTAGATAAGTTCTTCCAAGGCGTTAAAATTATAGCGAAACATGTCTTCATCTTTTGATTGAATGGGGCGCAGAATTGAATCTTCATCATCGATAAAAATGTCGGATTCAAAAATATTGATTCGATGCGCATTCACCCATGCAATAGCCGTCTCCTTACTCATGCGCTCCAATGCTTTGGTCGCTTCCTGAAATTGTTTCATTTCCCAGGGAAGATCTTCGGGATAATGTGAGGCAATATAGTCTTGATAAGCTTTTATATCACCTTCACGGAGACATTCGTTGCGAAGCAACAGCCTTGTTGTATCCCGAGCAAAGCTAATATACTCCGGTCGCATAAATAGGCCGTACCTTTTACTATACAATTCTATTTTTTCAGCTAGTTCTTGCCTCATAATTTAATTGCGCAGCAAAAATCATCCCAACCTACTCTCTTCTAATGAGTTTAGACTAAAAAAAATAGATTTTATATATTTTTAACAATCCAATTGAAGAAAATTGAGCGCACATTCTATTTTTTTATGTAGACTGCGATAAATAACATTTCCAGTATTTTTAAAAAATCTTTAAGCCAATAATTCCTGCGACGATCAATGTTGCAGACAGGAGTCTAAATACATTGGCCGAATCTCCGAAAAAAAAGATTCCGACCATTAATGTGCCCACTGCCCCTAAACCTGTCCATACGGCATATGCTGTACCTATAGGAATAGCTTTTTGAGCATAAAATAATAATCCGCCACTAATGCTCATGGAGACAATAGCTAATAGAATCCAACCAAATTTATTTGAATCTGGCTGTTGAGCCATTTTTAATCCGAGCGGCCAGCCAATTTCAAAAATGCCAGCAATAATCAATGCAATCCAATTCATTTTCAATAGTTTAAATTTCTAAAGCAAAGATAATCGCTATATAAGGGGCATTTTTTGACTTATATCAAAATCGTGTACTTATCGCCGTATCCGGCTAAGCGTTTCCTGTGTAATTCCTAAATATGATGCAATATGGCCAAGATTAATTCTATTTAACAAATTTGGCTGTAGGCGGATGAGAGATTGATATCGTTCTACTGCAGATTCGGTATGCAGGGACATAATCCGTTCTTCAAGAATAATACAAACCTCCTCAGCAATCTTTCGGCCTATAAGATTTAGTTCAGGATAAATCCTATACAATTCATTCAAATCGTCCACAGAAATTGCATAGATCTCGGAGTCTTCCAAAAACTGAATATTTTCAAAAGAGGGCTTTTCAGTATAAACGGGCAAAATCGATCCAAAAATCTGGTTTTCTTCACCAAACCAACTGTTCATTTCACGTCCATTTTTTAAGAAATAAGCACGAATCAGTCCTTTACGCAAAACAAAATAGCTTGATAAATGCTGCCCTTCCCTCAAAAAATGCTCACCCTTTTTCTTAAAAAAATAACGAGTTCTATTTTCTACCGCTTTCTCAAGCGCTTCATTGAGATAGCCATATTTTTTAAATTGTTCAATTAGGGGATTCATACTATTTTAGATTAAAATCATTCATAGTTTATCGAATTATCTGCTGGATTATACTTTAGAAGTTCTGTATATGCATCGCCTTCAATTCCCAATAGCTGACAAAATGCCGGCTCAGTTTTTACCCCGCTCCTTTTGAGCTGTCTGACCTGCTCAGCGAATTCTTCCCCCCTCAATTGAATGATTTCATGCTCTTTAAGCATATGTAAATATCCATTCTGAATTTCAGTTGCTTTATCCGTCGCATAAATTTCAAAAAGCTGTTCCTCAATCGAGAAGCTGCACACGATTACATGACCGGTAGCCCGCTGTAACCGAAAATGTGCATGCTGCGAAAAATTAAGAGACAGCTTTTCTTCAAGAGCATCAAAATCATCTACACACAGAATAATGTCTATATCGCTCCCATCAATATCTACCTGAATCGGTATCGTACCAACTACAATCGGACTGTAGCCCTCAAGACGGTTAATAATCTGATAATCCCTCAGTAACCGATAGGCTTTTTTTTGCACTTTATTTCCACTCTTCAAATACTCTATATTTCTAAAATTTATGGTCATAAGCAAATCGATAATTCGATCACACAAAATAGGTCAGAATATACTAAACAACAAAAGAAAATTGTAACTAAATCATATAAAAAAGGATAAGTCTTGTATCTTTATTTGCAACACATCATTCATATGCAGGAGATCCAACATTTCTATCTGAACCAGAAAGAACCAAATAAAAGCTGTCTTTTAGCATTAAGACATATTATCCTTCAACAGGATACGGATGTGAGTGAGACCATAAAGTACGGTATGCCTTGCTTTTGCTATAGAAAAAAAGCATTCTGTTACCTTTGGACCGACAAACGGACTACATTTCCGTACCTACTGATGGTTGAAGGTAAACATTTGGACCAGGTACAACTGGAAGCAGGTCAGCGTCTTCGGATGAAAACATTGCCTATTGATCCACAGGAAGATCTTCCGATAGACACAATCGAAAGTATTCTGACGGCCGCCTTAAACCTCTATCGCAATGGCACAATTAAAATTAAAAAATAGCCATCAACCAGTGAAATAACCTATCATCAACCATTAAACGATAACCTATATAATTACCAAATGAAGGCCTCATATAGCAGCGATTGTGGAAATATTTAAATAATATTTACTTAACACAAAATCAATAATACTCTCCTACCTTTATCGCGGTTTAAAAATCACCTAGTCATTTAAACAGCTACAAAACAAATGAGAAAACATTTGATTACCAGCATTTTGCTAAGCACAATTGGTACATCACTTACCTATGCGCAAAATGAAACCACCTCTGCTCTGAATGGAACCGTCAGAGAGGGAAATTCGCCAATCAATGGGGCGACAATTGAAGCCATACATTTACCTTCTGGGACAAAGTACGTTACTTCATCGCGAAGTGACGGTCGCTACAATCTCCCCAATATGAGAATTGGTGGCCCTTATCAAATCACCGTAACTTATCTGGGTCATTCACCCAATATCAAACAGATCGAGAAACTAGCTTTGGGACAAAGCTCAACATTAGATATTCAGATGCAGTCCGCATCGCAAGTGCTGGATGAAGCTGTCGTTGTAGGAACGAGACAGGGAAAAGTCTTCAACTCCGGCCGAACAGGTGCAGCACAAAACATTTCCCGAACAGCGATTCAAAATCTACCTACACTCAATCGAAGCTTTACAGATTTTGTCAAACTGACGCCTCAATTTTCGATGCAATACGGTAATCCTTCGTTTGCAGGGAGAAGCAACCTTGCAAATAACTTTACGATCGACGGAGCGCTATTCAATAATGCTTTTGGATTACAGGGAACTATCGGAAGTCAAACAAACTCGCAACCCATCAATATGGACGCCTTTGAGGAGATTTCAGTAAACATCGCTCCTTATGACGTCAGACAAAATGGTTTTACCGGCGCTGCAATTAATGCTGTAACAAGAAGTGGTACAAACGAAGTACAAGGTTCATTAAATTATTATTTCAGAAATCAAAATTTAGTCAACAAATACAATTCGGCCGGGTTAAGAGCACCTGTCAACAACTTCAGCTTGAAAGGCTATGGTTTTACCGTAGGGGGGCCAATTATCAAAAACAAGCTATTCTTTTTTGCAAGCGGTGAGCTTGAGCGAAGAACAGACCCAGGAACAAATTTTATAGCTTCACGTGGAGGAAATACGGGGCCGAATGTTTCAACCGTATCTGCGGAGAAACTTGATGATCTAGCCAACTACCTAAAATCGATCGGCTATAATCCTGGATCTTATCAAGATTATCCTTTAGATACACGCAGTGACAAATTTTCCGTTAAATTAGATTACAATATCGATCAAAAAAATACTTTAAGCGCCAAATATTTCTACTTTCGTTCCTATCGCGACATCCTACCATCCAATAGTGGTGCGCCAAAAAATAATCGGCAACCGTCCAACCTTGGCCTACCTTTCAGCTCAGCAGGCTACGGTATAAACAACAACATGGACAATGTGAATTTAGAATTACGCACACGTATCAGTAGCAAATATTCAAATTCATTGACCGTAGGTTACAATGTCATGAACGATTTTAGGGAATCCAAAGGTGGTCAGCCATTTCCTTTGGTAGACATCATGAACCCCGACGGTAGTAGCATGACAGCATTTGGTTACGAACCATTTACAGCATTTAATAGTTTAAAGACGAAGGTATTTCAAGCTACAAACAACTTTAATATTTATGCCGGAAAACATGAGATTACATTGGGAGCCAATTTTGAAAACTACAAAACCACCAATGGATTTGCCCCGAACTATTATGGAGCCTATACATTTGCCAGTTTAGATGATTTCTACAACTCTGCAAAAAATAATGTTTCTAACGCAACCAAATACCAAATCCAGTATTCTGTTTTACCTGATGGATCATTTCCTTATGCAGAGATTTCAGCACGTATGTTTGGCCTATATGCACAGGATGCCTATGCTGTAAATGAGCATTTTAAATTGACTGCTGGATTGAGAGCCGATTTGACGAACATATCATCTCCCAATGATCTGAAAAATGATAATGTAACCAAGTTAAATTTTGATCAAGGTGAAAAGATCGATGTATCAAAATATCCAAAGAGTGCAATTCTTTGGTCGCCGCGAATTGGATTTAATTGGAATGTCAATGGAACAAATCAAACGCAGGTACGTGGTGGATCGGGAATTTTTACAGGTCGTCCGCCATTAGTATGGATTTCTAATCAGGCCGGCAATAATGGTGTCATGTTTGGTTCTGAATCCATCAATAATCCAACAAATAGACCGTTTACACCTGATGTGGATGCTTATCGCAACGTGAACCACCAAACTGCAGCCAACAACTCCAGTTATAACTTGGCGGTAACGGATAATAACTTCAAATTTATGCAGCTTTGGAGAACGAACCTTGCCGTTGACCAAAAATTACCGGGCGGTGTTATTGGTACTTTTGAAGCCATGTATTCGAAAGATATCAATTCGGTTTATTTCCGTAACGTCAATCTAAATACGACGGACGGAAAAGCTTTAGCTGGTGCCGATAACCGTATGCGCTATACAACACCACGTATCTATGGCGCCGCACAACCGACTCCTGAAAATCCTAACATTTCCGACGCTATTGTGATGTCCAATACATCAAAAGGCTATAGCTACACCCTTACAGGAACATTATCGAAAGAATTCAAAGGTGGTTTCTTTGCAAATATCGGTTATACCTATACAGATTCAAGATCTGTGAACGATGGAGGATCTATTGCGCAGTCAATGTGGCGTGATCGTTATGTTTCGGGCAATCCAAATAGTGCCGATCTTTCTTATTCAACTTATCTGGTTAAAAATAGATTTATTGCCAACTTCTCTTACCGTAAAGAATACCTGGATCATTTAGGAACGACATTCTCCTTATTTTATCAACTACAGGATGGGCCTCGTTATTCCTATACCTATGGCGGTGACCTGAATAATGATGGTTTGTCGGGCAATGACTTGATCTATATCCCGAATAGTAAAGCTGAAATTGCTCTTGTTGGCGACAATGCGCAAGACACTCGGACAGCTGATCAACTATGGTCTCAATTGAACGGCTACATTAATCAGGACAATTACCTGAATGCACACAGAGGCCAATACGCGAAACGTAACGCATTGGTAGGAAAAATGATCGGAACACTGGATATTCGTATCGCGCAAGATGTGTTTTTAAATACCAGCGGAAAGAAACATCAATTGCAGATTACTTTTGATGTATTTAATTTCGGTAATATGATCAACAAAAGCTGGGGAGTTGCCCAATTTGCCAACAAAGCAAACGGTATCTTAAATTACAAAGGATCGAATGCTCAGGGACAACCAACATTCTCATTCCCGTATTTAGATGCAACAAATCAGATTCCTTTAACCAACACGTTCTCGAACAGTGTGGATGAAACTTCACGCTGGAGAATTCAGCTGGGTGTACGTTACCGATTCAACCAATAAACAAAAAATAGTGTAAATTTGAACCCATCCTATAATAAAGGATGGGTTTTTAGTTTAATAATCATGAAAAAACTAGCGCTTTCCATTTTTACATTTCTTGTGACCATGACCTGTCATGCACAGCATTTTGACCTTGTCCCGCTGGGAATATATGGTGGCGAACAAGAAGACAATCTTTCTGCTTATTTAGTAGGAACTCCAAAAGACACGGCCTTCCTTTGCCTCGATGCCGGAACCATAAATACAGGCATCAGAAAAGCCATTGCATTGAAAAGTCTAAATGGTTCGGTCGAAACAATTTTACATAACCAAATAAAGGGATATTTAATTTCCCATGGACATCTCGATCATTTATCGGGTCTTATTATTAATTCTCCTGCCGATAGCAAAAAGAACATTTTTGCTATTGATCCGGTCCTTCAAATTCTACAAAATCACTATTTTATCACGGATACCTGGATCAATTTTGGCGACCAGGGCCAAAAACCCATACTAGGAAAGTATCATTACAACAGTTTACAAGAGGGGCTGGAAACGCAAGTACCAAATACGACATTATCTTTGACGGCATACGAGCTGAGCCATGTAAATCCATATAAAAGTAGTGCTGCCCTCGTCCACTACGACAACCACTATCTCCTTTACCTTGGTGATACCGGTGCCGATCGGGTGGAAAAATCCGATCAGCTAGATAAGCTCTGGAATACCATTGCCCCACTGATCAAAAACAAACAATTAAACAGTATATTGATTGAAGTCTCCTTTCCAAATAATCAACCGGAAAATTTACTCTTTGGTCACCTAACCCCCAGTTTGTTGTTAGAAGAACTGCTAAAGCTCAAAGAAAAAACGGGACTGAAAAACTTGGAAGGGCTAAGCATAGTGGTCACACACCGAAAACCAACTGGTAACAACCCTGAAATCATTAAAAACGAATTGCTCAAGAATAATCCACTTAAAGTAAATTATATTTTCCCCGAACAGGGCAAAAAGATAAGTTTAAACTAATGTAAAAAAGATGAAACCGATAGTGGTTTCATCTTTTTTTACCTAGAGTTCTTCAATTATATCTGCAATTGTCAAGCGTGATTTTGCGGTAATGGCAGGCTGATTTGCATCCTCCACATGTCGATAGCCAATAGCAACTGCAAACAGCGTCTGATAGCCATCGAGTTCCAGTATTTCATCGTAGACGGAATTTTCAATTCCTTCCATTGGGGTTGCGTCAATATGATTTGCAGCACAGGCTGCAAGGAAAAATCCCAAAGAAAGATACACTTGTTGCTTCATCCAGGATTGAACATGGACCTCCCCTTTCGACTGCAAAAATTGCTTATAGTAATTAATCGATCCCTCTGGAAGCGTGTTTGCGATTTGCTCTTCAAAGCGATCTACATCGGTAAGTGCACTAAACACAACCAGATGACTTGCCTCATTTATCTTCTGTGCGTTCCAATAGGATGCGGCAGCGAGTTTTTGTTTCATGTCCGCAGAAGAAACAAAGAAAAACTTCCATGGCTGGCTATTGATGGAAGATGGACTCAATCGGATTATTTCCTTTAATTCAGCGATTTTCTCCTCCGGAATTAGCGCTTCTGAATTATACTTTTTCGTTGTGTAACGTTGCTTTGCAATTTCTAAAAAAGCCATAACATACAAGATTAAATTAACTATATTTTTTATAGTTGCAAACTTAAATATAGTGTTATATATTTGCAATAACGGTCAAACTTGATAGTAACAGATGTATTTGATAGACAACAAACAATACCCATGCAGTACCAGCCTGACTATGAAATACATAGGCGGCAAGTGGAAGGCAGTGATTTTGATTCATTTAATTGAAAAAAAACGCTATAATGAACTGAGAAAAGAATGCGCCTTAATTACAGAGCGTACATTAAGCTTACAATTAAAGGAACTTGAGGCTGATGGTTTAGTAAAGCGTACAGTACATACCGACAAAGCTCCTTTGAAAGTAGATTACGAACTGACAGAATTCGGGAAAACACTTGTTCCACTACTTGAGTCGATCGCAGAATGGGGAAGAGAAACAGCCGGTCGGACCGAACGGATTCAACAAATGTAACATCAGCAACTTTCGATCACTCAAATCAGCCAAAATGAATGAGCATCTAAAAAAAATCAATACTTTAATTGACGGTTTTGATGCGGAAACAGACTCAGCATTACAGGCCATTTCCAAAACCAAAAAATACAAAAAGGGCGAATTTCTTTTATATCAAGGTGAGGTCTGTAAGACTAGTTTTTGGATAGAGGAAGGTATTACGAGGAAATACTATATGAATGAGAAAAAAGAAGTAACGACTGAGCTACTTTTTAAACATGATCTCGCAGTCGCCTTTAGCAGTTATGTTTCGAATCAGCCTAGCAGGGAGTTTATTCAGGCAATTACAGACGTTACTGTCTCGTGTATGGATAAAAACGCCTTTCAGTATCTCAAAATAAATCATCCTCAACTCATTCAACTCGATCTTTTAATGACAGAATACTATACAATGTGGTTAGAAAAGCGTCTTTTTGAATTTCACACCCTCAGCGCCATGGAAAAGTATAAGCTACTCCTTAAGGAGCAACCAGATTTCATACGCCATATACCGCTTACCTATATTGCTTCTTATCTGGGAATTTCCCTGGAAACATTAAGCAGGGTCCGCACAAAAATCTAATTATTTGATTTAAGTCAAATGCCAAACCAGTACATCTTTCAAAATTTGCAGTACATTTTGAAAATCAACTATCATGGCAGAAAAAATCAGATTTTTAGGATTTGATATCCTGAGAGCTTACGCAATCTTTGGGATGTATATCGTCAATTTTAATCTCGTTCTTGGAGATCCACAACATACCAGTTGGCTAGGTCAGTTTCTCACGCTCTTTAGCGGTAATTCGAGTACAATATTTGTTGTCCTATCAGGCATGGGACTTACTTTGCGAACAGAAAAATCTATTTACGCTTCTCCGCAAGAACAAGTTAAACTAAAGACTATTGTGCAGAAAAAAGCAGGTTTTCTATTTGTTCTCGGATTATTATTATCTATTTGGTGGCCTGCAGATATCCTTCACTTTTATGGATTTTACATGTTTATCGCCTCCTTCTTGCTATTCGTTGATAAACAATACTACATATATGGAGCAGTTTTCTTCGCGATCATTTTTCATCTTTTGCTCATTTTAATTCCTTATGAAACTGGATGGAATTTTGATACACTAACTTATATCGACAATTGGAGCCTAAAGGGTTTTATCAGAAACTCTTTATATAATGGCTGGAATTCTATTTTTCCATGGATGTCTTATTTCATGATCGGTATGTACCTGGGTAAACTGGACTGGACCAACGTCATCGTTCAAAAAAAACTGTTTCTCATAGGATTGGTATTATACCTGGCAGTACAAATTGCACAATGTATTCCTCAAAACCTCATTGGCATAACAGCTTACTCCTTTCTAAATGCGGATTATCTTCCTCCGGTACTTCCATTTTTAATCAGTACAATAGGTTTTAGCCTGCTACTTATTAGCACCTTCATGTACATTAGCCGCTTTATTACTCCCAATACATTTGTCAACTGTCTCGCGAAAACTGGCCAGATGACATTAACGCATTATATATCCCATTTAACATTGGGCATCTTATTATTTTCTTTTTTGGCCAGCAAGGGGGTGTTTCATCAAGTAATCGACCAACAAGCAACCTTATCACCAGGGATGATTCTCTTCCTATCATCGACCTATTTTATCGGCAGCTATTATTTTAGCAAAATTTGGACAAAAAAATTTAAGAACGGTCCATTTGAATTTCTTTTAAGACAAGCATCGAACTAGGGACACGCTTAAAGACAGCATTTACGCATCAGGAAGTTTTTGTGATATAAACTTCCTGATAAATTAACAAAGTGCGATCACAGCCGGAAAACCGATCAATGCGGCCACTAAAAAACCTCGTCGACAAGTTCTTTATTAACCATTGCTCCAGCTAGGTTTCCTGTCGCAACAGCATTCGCCACCGAACGCATCATACTAGAATTATCTCCACAGGCAAAAACTCCTGCAAGTGAAGTTTTTTGAAAATTATCTATTTTGATATGTCCCTGTTCCGTTATTTCACAACCTAGTGCGGCAGGAATAGCCGAATGTTGCCTGAAAGGAATGGCCGCATAAACAGCATCAAAGGCAAGTTCACGACCGTCTTTTAATTGTACCTGCTGAACCCATCCATTCTTGTGCTGGATTTTACCTATTTCTTCTTCAATAATCGAAATACCGTGTAACTTCAGTTTTGCTTTCTGCTTAACATCAAAACTAGCCTTACCCGAAGTCAATAGCGTTAAGTCGTTCGAGAGATTATTGACCAATCCCGCTACATGAAGTGCACGCTCTCCATTGGCCATAATAGCAGTTTTTCCTTTTCGAAATTCATAACCGTGACAATATGGGCAATGGATAACCGAAATTCCCCAACAGGCTGAAAATCCTTGTATACTAGGCATAATATCTTCCACACCAGTCGCAAAAATGAGCTTTTTAGCCTGAAAAACGTCCCCATTTTCGGTGGTTATTTCATACCCTGTAGCTGTCTTCGTGCCGCTCACAGCAAGCCCTTTCTGGAACTTGACACTCGGGTAGTTCAGAACTTCTTCCCTTGCTTTTTTCGCTATACTGAGCGGCTTTTCACCATCATGCGTGATGAAATTATGGGAGTGCGGCGTCTGTCGATTACAAGGTAGCCCACTATCGATAATCAACACATTCCGCAAGGAACGTCCCAATGCCATCGCTGCAGAAAGCCCCGCATAACTTCCCCCAACAATAATTACCTCATAGCTTCTATCATCTTTCATATATACATTATTAAATATTAATCCTTTTCTGACAAATGATGAAGTAGAATGGAAAATTTTCCTCCACTTCCCTAATTTCCATTAATCCATAGGGGTCGAATTCGGCATGAATGGAATCAACATCGTAAAAGAACATATGTACTCCACCAAACATTGCAAATCGATCAGTGCCTATGGCCTCCCCCTTTCCGTAGATGCTTGCTTGCTTTGATACGGACGTAAAAATCATATAACCTCCTTCAGCCAATTGGTCAAAACAATGCTGGATTAACGCATTACGTTCTTCAGCATCCAATAGATGAATAAGCCCGTAACAAAATATACCCTCATATATATCCTGATCAAAAGGCATTTCATTAACCGAACCATGATGGATAACCGTATCTGCCCCAAAGGATTTCCGGGCGAGCTCTATTGCCGTTTTCGAGATCTCAATGCCTGTAATTTTTATTCCGTTTTCCGAAAAAGGGCGACCATTGCGACCGTAGCCGAACCCAGGAATCAGTATATTTTTGATGTTGTGTTCCAAAAAAAAGCCTACTGCAAACGTTGTAGACTTTGCGGCTTCATACCCCCACATTTCTTGCTTCTCTATAAAATTACGTTCCCAAAATTCCATACTACTGTTGCTTATATTGTTTAAAATTGAAATCGATCCTGTTAGCTTTACCAATTCGGTACTACAATGGATTAAAAGTCAACTCAGCCAAGATAGTATTTTTCACTATTGCAACTATGTAGCAAAAACATTAAATGCAATTAAATTGCAAATAAATTACAATAGGATGAATTATTGAAATCATGGTTATTTATCAGTATTGAAAACCTGTGCTATGCTTAAATATCTTTGCTGATGAAAAATGAATATCATCACAAAAACAAAAACATGAAAACTATAAAGACATTTTTAGCAGCTTCATTATTTCCATTGCTTACGATACGGGCCAGTGCACAAAAATTGGATAAGATGCTTTGGTTTAACGAACCAACAGAATGGAACATCAAAGACAATTCGCTTTCGATGTTTGTTACGCCTAAAAGCGATTATTGGCGTATCTCTCATTATGGATTTACAGTAGATGACGCGCCCTTTTTCTATACGCTACGCGGGGGAGAGTTTGAAGTCAAGGCGAAGATCTCGGCGAACTATCAAACCCGGTTCGATCAAGCAGGTATTATGCTACGCATTGATCATGAAAACTATATAAAAGCAGGAATCGAATTTGTTGACGGAAAATACAATTTAAGTACAGTCGTTACGCATAAAACAAGTGATTGGAGCATTGTTCCGATCGATAAGGAAATCTCCTACATCTGGATCAAAGCGATACGTCGATTAGATGCTGTAGAATTTTTCTATTCCTTTGATGACAAGGAGTATATTATGATGAGAAATGCCTGGCTACAGGATAATCACCCTGTTATGGTCGGTCTAATGGCAGCTTCACCAGACGGCAATGGCTTTCAGGCCAAATTTGATTATTTTACGATCAAACACCTTGCAGACCAACGTCGAAGCAAATGGCTGAAAGAGAATAATTCAAACTAAAAATACCGACGCCCATCTATAAGGCTGCCTCAGGTGGGCGTTGTCTTAAATCTAGTCAGTATGATCCCGCTGCATCTTGTTAAACACACTCACTGCTTCATATGAATTTCGTACACGAAGCTTTTGGAGTATATTTTGCCGATGCCGATTAACTGTATTTATACTCAGACCTAGTTTTTCGGCAATTAGCTTGCTAATCATTCCCTCCTTGATACAGCTTAAAATTTCTTTCTCGCGTGTGCTAATCGAAGTTTTTGCGCCATAACCATCCAGGTGATGAACCACGCCCGTTACCTGATTGAGAATATAATTTCGGAGATTGACTGATGTTTCAGTTTCTGGTAATAGGGTATAACAGCATAAAGCCAACTGTGGAAATTCCGGTCCCGGGGTATCCAAGTAAAAAATTTGATGGGACAGCTGCATGATTTGCCCCTCTCTCCCCTCGACCCGCAGGACACTGTTTGCTTGATAATTAAATCGCTCCGCCAGATCCATTTTTTTGACCAAGTCAAGAAATTGAAGCTCCAAAGCATGCTTGATGGCCAAATCGTCGGGGTAAACACGTTCGAGAAGAAAATCTTCCCAAATACCGTTTATTTCCAGTTTCTTTTCATCTGCAGGAAGATGAAGTCGCTCCGCAATTGTCCCTAAATATGTATAACTCCAGTTCGCTGTCAGGTCACTCAGTACAGCTATACCATTATGAATGTCGGCAAAAGTTTTTGCGTAACTCTTATAGTGTTTTAGCACAGACAAATCAATGCTGCTATTTCGTAGTCCACGCTCCGAAAAATTCTTATCTAATTTTTTTTTGATCTCCGATTTCATTTCATTTCACACTTAAAAAGCTTCATTTTAGGTCTTTAAAAAGAAAGTCCAACCCGAAGATAAGGCAATGTTGCTTCTTTACTAAAACCAATTACCCCCTGAATAGTGAGCAGGTCTCCAGGCATAAAATAAATTCCACCGCCGTACCCCATATGCCAGTCATTGGAATTTTCATGACTCATCCATACCCTTCCGACATCATAAAAACCAATTGCCCCGACTGTTCCTGGGACGATATAAGAAGAGTAGCTAAATAATTTTAATCGCATGTCAAAATTATTATAAAGCGCTGTTTTCCCAGTGAACCGTCGGGAATTATACCCTCTTAAGCTCATTTCCCCTCCAATTTGCGCATGCTGATAAAAATAGGGATCTCCCCATACCGCATCAAATCCCACACGATTTGCGAAAGTAATATAGTTATCGGCAACCGTTTTATAAAAACTCATGGAATGCTGCAATTTTGTATAGTTGCGGCCCTCCCCTCCAATTTCAGCATTCCAGCCCAGCCTGGTATGTACGTGTACTCCAGATTTAGGATTGGCCATATTATCACGTGTATCATAATCTATCCCGCCAGTAAGCCCAGTGAAGAAATTACTCCCATAGATAGGTTCCGATGGATATTTTTGATGGAATTCCTCAAAATAACGTCCAACATTATTCGATTCTTTACTCGTATAATATTCGGAAGAAGATCCATAGAACACCTTGAATTTAGGTTCTAGGTACTTTTCCAGAAAAATGTCACCGCTCACAAGATCAAATCGATTTCGGTAATACGAAATGCGCTTTGAATCCGATTTATCGAAAATAGTATTGTTTCCATATCCAAAGAAATTACTCAGGTTTTTGGGACCAAGGGACGAAAGATGAATATAAAGATCATGCCCTGCAATGAGATCTTTATAATTCCCTTTGTAATCAAACATAAATGATTCGCGACCGGTCAAATAACTGCCTAGAAACTGATGCCGATAGGCATAAGGCTTCTTTCTGAACCCCTGATTCTCGATCATATACCCCAGTCCAAAAATAAGTCCACGATCAACCCCATAATCTAGGTTAAAAACGACCCCTTTACGGTCATAGATAAAATTTTCATAGTCAAACTTATGGACAGCGCTGTCTTTGCTCAACTTCAGATGAATAGCATCATCAACCTGCATAGCACCCGGCACCTGATTTTTACCATCATAGATATAAACTTTGCTACCATTGGCAAATTTATCAGTTGTACGATATAGATTCTGTCCATCCCCCCCAATTAGCCGGATCTTTATGGGCGATTTGCCCGATCCATGTAACTTATATTCGTCAGTGCCCGATATGCCATATATACGAACTTCTTTGGTCTGATCAAGTACAAAGGTGCGTTTTAGCAATTTTCGTCCTTCGGTACCATCTTTTTTCTTGTTGTGGATATTGACAGTGACCGAGCCATCCTTATTGTAATCGACATCCACAAATTCAGATTTGGCGGACAATGGTAGTTCAACGACACGCGCAAGAAATCGATAATAGGTCAGTCCGCTTTCCATCAGCTCGTCCCTTCTTGAACGAATATTTGTTTCCAATTCATTCGCACTCATTTTCACAATTGTATCAGGCATCGTTAACATCGCTTGATGAATCAACGAATCCGTCAGTGTTTTCTGAACAAACTGTATTTCGTCAATCCATTCATCCTCTGTAAGATGAGTGAGAAAAAAATGATCAAAAGTACTCGCATTAAAATTCCAATGGGGCACATTTCGAATATGTGGACTAAAGGGTTGCAAATGAGCCTTCAGCCATTGATAGGAAAGTAATGTGGGAAATACCCCCGAAGTTTTATAATATACCTTATCCCGATCCCTTGGGACGGGAGTATAGATCTTTTTACCTTTTTCCTTTTCGGGATCCCAACGCCAATTATCCTGATGACGATCCCAGTCCCCAAGCGTAAAATCGAGCATCCGCGCACGTAGTGTGAGCTTCTGATCAATTTGCGTATCGTTGTCTTCCAACACTTTACGCATTACTTTTGCGCTATTATCTGTTTTTTGATCCTCAAAAGGGGTGCGCGCCTCAAACATGTAGGCCCTATTTTTAAATACCTCACGATACTCGCCGAACCTAGGGTCATCTCCTACAAAAACCAGTTCTGGCGAAGCTGAAGGAATACCTAAGGCTTTATTAAATGGCGGAACGGTCAATGCACCAAATGGATGATGTATCGAAATCTGATCTTGTACTATATCTTTTGCAAATGTCTTTCGAAGGCTTTCCGGTAGGCTACGTTCAGGGTATTTCTGAATAGACCTAAGAACCCACTCCCTACCCATAGAATCTACCAGTCGAAGTGACTGTGTCTGCATGCCACCACCCAACTTAACAATCTGAAGCCCGCCCCGCTCTGTAGCGAGATCCATCACACGCATCTTAACAGGAGTATTATATAATTTACGGTAACTATCTCCAAGCCAAAATCGATGCAGTAAACCCACTCGGTCATATTCAGGTGCGATCACCGTGGTAATACTGTCCATACGTTGTGCATGCGAATTAAAAACACAGCAACAGGCAATTAATGTAAAGATTCTTCTCATTTTATCTAAGTCGGGTCTTCGAGAAATCAACAGTCGATACAGGTAGAATGTTTGATGGTCTCGATATCTAATTGGGCTAAAGTTCACCTTTTAAAGCAAAGAATCAAAAACTTTCTGCTCCTTTTTTAGTATAAAACCACTATTTTGATAAAACTTATGGCTCTCGGTCCGAATGATATTGCATCTTACACGCAAACGGTAGCAATCGAGGGACCTAGACCAATCGGATGCCGCATGCAATAATAATCGGCCTAGCCCCCGACCTCGATATTCTTCATCGACAACCAAGCCAATGATTTCTACATAAACACCAGTCTCCATACTGATGACCTGATGAAGTTGAATCCAGCCAACTGTTTTATTGTCAATAATCCCCACAAATACAGCATACTCCTGCTTCCGCAACAGATCCTCCAAAATAGTTTTCGTTCCTTCAATATCGGCTGGATAACCCAGCTGTTCGGTCAAGGTTGCGAGATCCGGAGCATCAGATAATACCGCTTTTCTTATGTCCATACTATAAATTTGTTTCCTATGTTGTAGAACAAGAATAGGTTTACCAATACATTAACTATACCTCAGGTTGATCCAGCAGTCGCCGGTGATAGTTTATTTGGCCAAGGTGATAAGTTAGATGGGTGGTCAGATGAACAAGCAAATACTGCGTTGTTGTTTTTTCCTCAAACACGAGTATGGGATATATCTCAAGAAGGTTCTCCTCCGACAACAGATCCAGAGAACGTGTAACCACATCAATCGTATCATCTATCTGATCTAATAATCGTGTTCGAGGAATGTCTTTTAACGAAAACTCAGCCGCTCGATCTCTGATATACCCAGTCTTGCCTATTTCAGTACCAATATATGTTTGAAGATTTCCGATCAGGTGTAAACATAAGTTGCCAGCTGAATTGGAAATATCACGTTCAATAAGCCATATATTTCCTTCCTGTTTGTACAAAGAAATTTCATCACGCAGCCTGTTTAAGTCCCGTCGGAAAAGGTTTTTTAAAGTTTCTATAAGCATAGACTAAATTTAGGTATATTTTCTACCAAAAAAGCAACTTCTATATCAACACATCAACTTTAGCCGTCAATGGCCATATGTATACGAATGAAAAGTATACATCTCCACATGATATTATGTAATTTTAAACTACTTAAAGCCCAGTAACCATGAAGATAGTTTCAAATTCCCCAAAGAAAACTTGGGTAATTTTTAGTGTAATGACAGTTGCGGCCACCATTCTCTTCGCTAAATGCGATAGTCCATCCGATGGAAATGACAGATTGGGCTTTCCAATTCCTTTTTATGAATATATTGGCGGCAAACGCTCAATTGAACCTGAGAATCGAAGTAGTTTCAATTTTATTTGTCTTCTTTTCGATCCTATTATCTATTTGGACTTGCTTATTTTTTCACATTTTTAATCAAGAGATCTAAAAAATAGTGTACATTGAAATGGAATTAATCGACCAAATTATTTCCATCTTTTTTACAAGTTTTAAGCTAAACCGCCTTTACGATGAAGAGGAGCACAAAAATAACCAACCAAAGTATCGAATCTGCAGGACTTCCCAAAGACCCTAAACATGCCATTGCTGAATATATCTGGAATGGATTTGATGCAAAAGCCACACAGATCGAACTCTCCATAGACAGTAATGAATTAGGCTACATTAATCGTATAAGCATACAGGACAATGGTGAAGGCATACCCCTAGAGACACTTTCTTCCTCATTTGGAAACTTTTTGGATTCTATAAAAAAGAACAGCCTCAAACGCAGCTCCTATACAAGAGGAAAAAAGGGAAAGGGCCGATTTTCTTTCTCGCTTTTTGCAACGCGTGCAATTTGGAATACTGTTTTTCAGAAGGATGAATATTTCTCAAACTACCGAATTCAAATCGATCGCGAAAGTAAAGAGCAATACGATATCAGTGAAAGCTCGCCGGTAGGACATAAAAATACAGGAACACAAGTTACTTTTGAAGGCGTTTTTGGACTTAATGCTACTGTTTTTGAAAGCGATGACTTTAACAATTTCCTCGCACAAGAATTCGGTTGGTTTCTTTACTTGAATAAGGAAAGGGATTACGCCATACGCGTCAATGGAAAGCTGTTGGTTTATGATCATTTAATCCAGGAGACAGACCAGCTTTCGTGGACAGGCTATAGCCCGGATCGTGATACTTCTTATCATTTCACCATCAATTACATTCGCTGGAACCAGCAAATTGGTGATCGATATTATTATTATTTTCTTAATAGTGATAAAAAGGAAATTGCCAAAGTACTTAGCAGTTTCAATAATAACGCGATCAATTTCCACCACTCTGTCTATGTGGAATCTACTTTCTTTGATCATTTCGAACAACAAGATATCCTCCTATCTACAGAAGATAATCTTTTCTCGGGGAAAGCCAAACAAGTTATTTATCGAAATTTACTTGCTGAATTACGTGATTTACTCGATAGAAAGCAAAAAAAATATGTACTTGAGCACGCTGTCGCTGTAAAATTAACAGATCTTGAAAGAAAGGGCCTACTACCCGCCTACAACAACTCGGAAGAGGATAAAAAAAGAAAAAACCTATTGTTAGCATTAGTACAGGAATTATATATTGTTGTAAATGGTAAATAAGAATGCAGCATAATTGGTAAGTTGGAGTGCAGCATTTTCGGCACTAATAAATACACAATCCAGTCCAAAAGTATGCTATAAAATTTACTTGTCCAAGAACGTTTTTCTATTCTGCATTCTATAGCTTTCTCCAGACTTATGGAAAGCTTTCCATAATAAAGGCTATGACAACAATATGGATATGTAAAGTCCATTATCAGATCTCTTCTCAAAATTCATTTATAGCCAATTATTAATACGACTACACATAATTG
>NZ_JBNPWQ010000015.1:0-170857 GCF_050433745.1 Sphingobacterium sp. HSC-15S19 | reverse complement strand
AGTTAATGCCAGCCTTACGGCTGACCAAACTCGAAGAGGAAAATCGCAAAACCCAATGCGCAAGGGGACTGTATTATAGTTAATTTATAGAGGAAAGATACGAATTTCTATTCACTGTACTATTGATATCATGACTCCATATTAAACAACCTCTAGGATCACTAACAGATCAAAAAGTAGGTATTGCTAATGACCGACAACAGCTATCATTTATCGATAAAGAGAAAACCCCTGAGAAAAGGAACAATATTTGTACGCTATTAAATCAAGCTATACATGATATCGCTTAATCAACGCTTAATTTTTGATATGTTATGATTTGTTCAGATAAAGATATTTTAGCCGTTCTCTCTTCTTCATTGGATGCTTGCGCAATTTATGATAGCGCAGATCTCCGTATTTCTTATGCAAGCACTAACATGTTAAAATTATGGAATTGTGATCACAGCGCGATTGGGCAATATCTTGAGAATTGTCTTCAACAAGAAGAATTAACGTCTTATATCCCCCTTTTGAAAAACGTTTGGGGAAATGAAAATACACAGCTGATCGACAAGATAAAGATCAAGCTCAAAACCGAACAACAATCTTCACTCCGATATACGCACACGTTTGAATATCATCCGCTCATCAATGAAAAGGGTGAAATTTATGCCATATTTAATCAAATTAGACTGATACCTGAAAATGAAGACGACACCCCACAAACGCAAGAAAAAAATACCATTGAACGAAAACTGCTACAAGATTTATTAACTCAAAAGTATACAGTAGCAGGAACCCCCTACAAAATCCCCACGAATAATTATACCTTATCACCTAAACATACCGAAGATCTCAATGAAAAGCTTAAGGATGCACTCAAGAAAATCATAGAAAGTGAAGAACATTACCATTTTGCCTTACAGTCGGCTGAGATGGGTACATGGAATTTAAATTGTAAAAATTATATGGTCAATTGGGATGAACGGACCCGGGAGCTCTTTGGTTTTGCGAAAGGTGAATATGTTCCATATAATGAGGTACTAAAATATATTCATCCAGAAGATAGGAATAGAATCGATCAAGAAGTCAAAAAGTCACTGACTTACCAAAACAAAGGTGTTTATGACGTACAATTTAGAACCATTGGAGCACAAGATCTTCAATTACGGTGGTTGCACTGTAAAGGAAGAGTATACTTTGACCAAGACCAACAACCCGAATGGTTTGCAGGCACCGCTATAGATATTACCATCCAGCATCAAGAGCATGAAAAACTTGAAGCTATTAATCAACTTATCGCCAAAAGAGATCAACAGTTTAGAATGATCGTAGAAGCCGCCGGCATCGGTATCTTTTCTATTGACATGGAAACCAAGAAAATGGAACTCAATGATCGTTGCCGTGAATTATTTGGCTTCGATCAGCGTGACAACATAAAAGAATCCGACTTTTTCGACCAAATTCTGCCTCAGTATAGAAACATCATTCATCATGTTTTTCAAGAAGTAACGCTCAAACAATCCCCTTTTGATTGTCAATGTGAAATAAAAGATAAAAAAACGGGTAAGATAAAATGGTTAAGGTCAATAGGCGGAAGTCAATTGGAATCGGATACGACAAGACTCATGATCTACGGCGCTATAATAGACAGCACCAATGACAAGGAAGAAGAAAGGAAAAAACTAGACTTTATTAGTATCGCAAGTCATGAACTCAAAACACCTTTGACCTCACTCATTGCCTATATCCAATTACTACAAGCCAAAGAAGGTACATTGAGCAGCGAAAAGCGCATGCAATATCTCCACCAATCGAATGAGCAAGCAACGCGCATGCGCGGTTTAATCGACGGCTTTTTAAATGTTACTCAACTAAATGAGGGTAAGTTAGTACTTCGCAAAAAGACATTTAACGTTTGTTCTTTACTCGATTATATTCAAAATATCTATTCTCTAAAATCTGCAAAGCACTTCATTCATTATTCAGGAGCAATAGATTCGAATTTGGAGATTATCGCCGATCGTGATAAAATCGAACAAGTGTTAATCAACTTCATGGATAATGCCATTAAATATTCGCCCAGTAATTCAACAATTACTATGCATGTGGCCATACATTCAGGTTATTTTGAAGTCGAGATCAAAGACCAAGGAAAAGGCATCAATCATAAGGATCAGAAACAAATATTCAATAAATTCTATCGTGTAAATGACGATGCAGATCGTTATGCTTCGGGATTTGGCATAGGACTGTTTATTTGCAAAGAAATTATTCAAAAACATCAAGGAGAAATTGGTGTCGACAGCCAGATCGGCCAAGGGTCAACCTTTTGGTTTAAAATTCCGGTCAGTGTATAAATAACAGCGCTAATTACCACCAATAAAATTTCCGATAGCAAAAAAAGCAACAGTTGCGAATCAAATCACAACTGTTGCTGAAATATTAATTCGTCACCTATTTCTTTTTCAAATCGGCTCCGGCAATATCTTCCCATCGATAATAATGGAATGTTTTATCGTCACTCATAACAACAAACAAGCCATGTTTGAAGGTTTCATTTAAATTAAAAGAGGTAGTTTCCGAACCATCACTTTGTGTTGCCATAACCGGCACAGTCTTCAGATATTTATGTTCGAAAGGATTGCTTTTGGTTCCTTCCCGACTAAAAACCTGAAAACGATTTGCACCCTGGTCCGACACCAAGATATATCCAGTACTGTCGGTCACTTTATAAATCGAAATACCTTCATGATCTTCTTTAAAACCTGCTGTAGCAAACAATGCCAACTGTTGGTTTCCCTTTGCTGGATCCGCATAGTATTGTTTTACGCCAACCTGTTCATCCGAATAGTAAATATACCCAAGCTCATTGTCCACCGCTATTGCCTCAATCTCTTTCTTTCCACTAAATGAACCGAATTTGCGAACCAGTGTAGCTTTTACTGAACCAGAGCCATTATCCTCCAATAAATATTGTCCCAAATAGCCTTCTTTTGGTCCATTTTTTCGTCCAACAATAGCATAGATCTCTCCTTTTGGAGAAGTATATAGGGCAATCCCCATCAGATCTCTGAATTCAGGCTCAGTTTCACCAACAAACATATCTAATCCCCCTTGATCGATCGGCTTCATGTCAGGTAGTGAAAAAATACGCAATTTATGGGTCATACGCTCTGTTGTGACAGCGATATCGACAGGTTTCCCCCCCAATACCAAACCGTAAGCGACATCGACATTGTTTGGCCGTTTTAAATTGGAAACCACTTTTTCTTTGACCGTTTTACCCTGTAAATCGTACACGAATAAAGCTCCATCGGCATCTTTATCCGTTGCTATAATCAGACTCTTGCTCGGATCGCTCTTATTGATCCAAATTGCAGGATCATCCGAATCATAACGTACAGCATCGGTCACAATAATGGGTTTAACTGAGTTTACCGTATTTGTTTGCGCATTTTTGCATGCCATTTGAAGCAGGGTTGACGCTCCAAAAGTTAGTGTTAGTATTGTTTTTAAATTTGTCATTATATGAAGTAAATTAGAATTTGGAACCAAATGCCCCAACATAAGCTGCAGGCTGAGGAGAATTATATGTCAGGCCGTTTGACATCACCAGGCCACTCGTAAAATGGGGTTTAAAAGCCAAAGTACCGGCCTTTAATGCAGGTGAATTCCCCTGAAGATGAAAATCCCAGGTTAAATCAAATATGTAATTGTCAACTGATGTTTCTAAAGGATAAGAAACAAATTTAGGATTATTCTCCCCTGCCACTTTACCTCTAACATCATTACTACCGCCTACAATATCATTTTTACCGACCTGAAACTGATCTACAGTCAATTGACCGTAGCCATAATACCAATTATTACCTGACACAGAACGGCTATCTTCTGGTTTTTTAGGATCACGCTTGACACCAAACCGTGTATTGGCAAAAAGATTATTATAAATTTCTGCTCTGACAGAGGCTTCTAACCATATGGAACCTCCTTTGGCTGTAGGTCTGCGCCACCCTGTATTGAGCATGGTATTATTATAAACAATAATATAAGCCTGCGGTGTACGGTCTCCCGAGTTGGATAGTTTTAATGCATTGGTATTTACACTATACACGAGGTTATAAGCAACATCTGCAAGACATCCGGATTTGAAATTCATCGCTTCTCCACCTGTCACCCCATTAGAAAAGAAACGATTGTTAGCGAAAATGATTTTTCCGCCTTCAATATACGTACAGTCTTCGTGAAAATGACTTACAGTACTATTTTGAACAACTAGCTTTCCGTCTGGATTTGAGAACCACAAAGCTGGCAAAGCTTCACCAGACACTTTTTTATACAAGCCCATTTTTACAGAAGTCGACGCATCCGATGTAATTGCACCACCATATTCAATGACGGTATTGTCCAAAACAAGTTCCTGGCAGCTTGGAGCGGCTAAAATTCCTCCCCATAACTTCCCAAATTCATTCGTCTTCGTCTTATATCCATCTTCAACCGTAAACTTTACAGGATTTTCAGCTGTACCTAGTGCATACAAATTACCCAAAACAACAATTTCAGGCTTATTGACTGAATCCATCAATACGGTTACACCTTCCTCAATCGTCAGGCTCTTGCCTTCGGGAATAATAATATCTCCCTTGATATGCTGCACACTCCCTTTGCTCCACACACCGGAGACCTCACCTATAGCACTTCCATCAGCATCAGAAGTATCAACATCAATATTTGCTTTTTCACAGGCACTTAGCACCACGATAAAAAACGCTAGAAACGATAAAATACATTTATTTTTCATCTGTATATATTTAATTTTTAATGATGAAGCAGATTTCACTTATCGAAAACATTGGCTTTCCAAAAAAATTCAAGCTTCACCTAAACAAATTGTTCTTAATTCACATCACACATGTTCAGATTAAAACATGTCGTGTTTTACGCGAGTCTATTATTTACTAAACGAATAACGTAAACCAAGGATATAGTTCTGTCCATACAAATCCTTTCTAATCAATGTATTTCCGCCTTCAATAAGCTTTTCGCCGATCTTCTCATTTTCGGGATTTGTTCCTTTCACATACAATTCCATTGGTGTATTCAAGATGTTGTTAGCTTTGGCAAAAATGGCCCAGCCAGCTTTAAATTTCTTCTCAATAGAAGCATCTAACTGAACAAATCCTTTTTGCCATAAATCATCGTTCAAAAATTGCGACACTGTATTGATTCGTGAGCCGGTATAAGATCCAGCTAACTGTCCTTCCCAGCCATTATTAGCATCTTTGTAAAGTAGCGATAGATTGGCCACATGTGCAGCTTGCCCATATAGCGGCCTCGTTTGATCCACGATAATCGCTTCAGGGTCCTGTGTGGTTTCATTGATTCGACGTGACATCTTGGCGGTCGTTATACGTGAATGTGTATAGGTATAATTGGCCTTAACACCAAATTTTTGGATATACTTGATATAATCAACCTCGATACCAAAGTTGTTGGCGTTACCAAAATTACCGGGGGTGTAGTATACATCCTGCTTACGAACCTCATCCGGTTGAAAGGTATATTCAATTGGGTTTTTGATTTTCTTGTAAAACATACCCACAAGAAATTGAGAGGAAGCTTCAGGGAATAATTCATACCTTAAATCGAAGTTATCTGCTAAGGCATGTTTTAAATCTGGGTTTCCTTTTTCTAAAAACTCTTCATTAACCACACTTGAGGGTACAATTTCATAAAATCCAGGTCGGTTTAACGCTCGATAATAGGCCGCATGAAGCTGTTGTTTTTCGTCCAAATGATATTTCATGGTCAAACTTGGCAGCCACTCTGTATAAATTTGAGATCCTTCTGGTCTTTTTTCTCCTGCAGGAAACAATAATTTATAATTCTGATTGGTATGCTCCATACGGATCCCTCCGATCATCTGCCATTTGTCATTCTCATAATTGAACATGCCATACAATGCTGTTGTCTTCTCACCGGCGTCGTAAGTTAATGGATTTGCGACAGCTCCAGTAGGATTGGTAACAGTTAAATTGAGATCGGTATAGCGCTGAAAATCCACGCCGTATTTATACTTTGCCTCTTCTGCCGAAGCTGGTGATAAGTTGTAGTTATTGTAAAAACTACTACGCTGTTTATCACGATACAAACCTCCGGTCGATAGCTCCAGCTTACTGTTTTCCATTGGAACTTTATAAGCTACATCCCAATAGCCTGCACGATCATTATCGGTATTCCGCTCCCAACGATAGGTTACAGGAGATTTATTCACGAGAGAAGTCCTTTTACGTTCAAAATTTTCTTCTACTCCATCCAAACTGATCATCGTATTTTGTGGCAATTGATTGCGGGCCGAAGAGAGTACTCCTGACCAACGGACATTCAGACGATTATCTAAAAAATGATGATCCCCCTGTAGGGTACCATTGTAAATTTGTTGCTGCGTTTTTCGGCTTCTTGTCACATAGGTCAGTTCGGCTTTACCAATGCTGGGATCATACTGACCATTGTATATCGTATTTACGGCATCGCGCAATTGCATGTTATTTAAATTCACATACATTTGATAAAAGCTAACCCGATGATTTGGATTAAATCGATAATCGATCTTGTTATGCAAACCTAAGCGTTGTTGCTGTTCATCATATTGACGATCGCTCTGCTCAGTAATTACTGCATTGGGATTTACGCCAACGACAGCCGATTTGTAGAAAATAGAACGACTACCTCGATGTAAATTTTGATAGCTCGCGCCCAAAATAACGCCCAATTTATCATCCAAATACCGATTTCCTATTGTCAGATTGCCGACAAGGTCTGGAAGGGGTTTTTTATAGGTATAATCTAACGCACCCTTATTAAAATCAGCAGCGGTTGCATTGTAATTCTTCCCATTCAGTTCGTAGGGAGATTTTGCCGAAGTTCCGCCTGTTGAAAAGCTTCCAAAATCACGATTAAAATAACGTTGACTGTAACCTGTTGCCAAATTTGCCTGCAGCAATAATTTAGTCGGTGCCGATTTCATAACCATATTGACAACTCCACCCACCGCATCGGCTTCCATATTTGGTGTTAGCGACTTGTAGACTTCTAAGCGTTCCAACATATCTGAAGGAAATAAATCCAAAGGCACATAACGGTATTTATTATCCGGACTTGGAACCTTTACACCATTCACTAAAGTGGTATTGTAACGTTTGTCCATCCCCCTCAGAATAGCATATTGTCCCTCGCCATTCGAATTTCTTTCTATAGATACACCCGAAACACGCTGTACAACATTTGCAACGGTGATATCCGGAGAAATCTCTATTGCACGCGCCGAAACAACATTCATAATTTGTGACGCATTCTTTTCCAAACGCCTTGCACTAGGATCATCATCCCCCCCATTCCGGCGTCCTTTTATGGTTACTTCCATTAATGTCTGTTCGGTAGACGTCAGCTGAAAAATAAAATGAGGTGTATTTTCTTTTTGAATTTCGATTTCTTTAATTAATTCGGCATAGGCCATATGCTTGATATGAACCCTATCCACACCTGCAGATAATCCTTTGAATTCAAACGAACCATCCAATTGTGTTTTGGTCGATAGCCCACGCTGTTCCAAGAATACTGTTGCACCAGCAATAGCTTCACCAGTTTGACCATCCAATACCTTACCTTTGATTTTGGTCGCATAAGCAGCGCTGACCGAAATACTGGAGGCAAGTAATACCGTTAAAAAGTTTTTCATTTTGCTTAGATTATTATGAATCTTTGATTGTTGTCGCAAAGATGGCAGCCAATTTTAATCACACAAAATATCTAGCGTTACAACAAGGAAACAAGGTAAAAAGAGCACTATACAGCAAGGAAACAGAAAGATTTAAAACGCTAATAAACAGTAGTTTAAAAACAAATTACACGCCATTAACATTCTATTACTCCTATGTTAAAAAATTATGAAATACCAACGAGATAACCCGCTAGATCCTCTCCTTGTTCCAATCTTAATTTTTTTCGCAATCGATGTCTGGCAACACGAAGGCTATCTTGTGATATGCCCAATAGGACGGCAATCTCGATATTATTCAAATTTATTTTAAGCAATGCTATTAATCGCATATCTGCGGCCGTCAAATCTGGAAATCGTTGAATAAGTTTTTCAAAAAAGCTGTGATGCACCTTTTCGAAAGTTCCCATAAATTCTTTCCAATGGATGCCCTGTGTGATATTTTCATTGATCTGCAACACCAACTTCTGCATTTGTCGTTTTTGATCCCTGCGTTCGTCCTTAACCATTCCCTTTAATTCATCACGAAGTTCTTCCAAAAATTGATTGTTACGGATTAGATTTAAAGTATGGGATGTCAATTCCTTTTGCTTGAGCGACAGTTCTTGTTTGAGCTGCTTATCTTCAAGCAACTGGTTTTTAAGCGCAATTTCTGTCAACTCACGTTCGGCCTCCTGTTTTCGCGATTCGGCGATCTGATTTTTGATCTTAATTTTCTGGCGACTATGCAATACATAGGATAATACAATTAACAAAATTAAAACCACGATTGTTCCCCACAGCATGATTAAGTTGATTCTTTTTGTTACCTGTAATTTTTCAATCTCCTCAGCTTTTTGATTCATATCGTAGAGCGCCTGAAAAAAAGCTGTATGTCGAGCACCATCTACGCTATACAGTTCAAGCACCAACTTACGGCTCTTTTCTGCATAAAAATATGCGCTATCCATCTGCTCACGCAAGGCGTAGGTCCTACTCAAATCTTTTGTCGTAGCAGCCATTTGATACACATCACCCAAATTTTCCGCCATCTGATAAGCCAATTGTGTCAGTTTGATACTTTCTGGATATTTATTGGTCTTTCTAAAAATATCGCCCATATTATTGATGACCACAATTTTTCCATAATTGTCTTTTGTTTCCGTATAGAGGGTACTTGCTTTTTCAAAATGAAAAAAAGCGCTGTCATACCTTGCAAGATCTTCATAAATACTGCCTAAATTTTCATGGATCTTGGCTTCTCCATTTTTATTACCCACACTGCTATAAATAGACAAAGCAAGATTCTGGTAGACAAAGGCGGAGTCGTAGTTAGCTTCCTTTTCAAATAAATGACCTATATTCCCTAATGTACCTGCCTCTCCATTTTTATCCCTTTCTGTTCGGAAAGAATGTAGCGCCTTGTTAAAATAAACTTTCGCTACATCATGTTGTTTGTTGAAAATATTGAGCTCCCCGATATCACTCCAATTCGAAGCAAGATGCTGTTTTGAATTTAATTGCGTATAGATTCGATCGGCTTGAAAATAGTAGTCCTGCGCCTGTCCATAATGTCCCTGATTGACACATAACCATCCAATCGCCTGTAAACAATTGGCTTGTAATAATAAGTCTTTATCCGTAACAGCTTTTGCATAACGTTTTTTGACGAGCATAATTGCAGAATCAGGATGGTTTTGACTTAATCCTCTAATATCCTTAAAGGATTCAACCTGCGCAGTCCCCGGGTGCCACAAAAAAAGCTGTATAAAAAAAAGTAGAAACAAAATAATTTTATCAGAAATCCTCATATTTAACGTAAATAATCGAATTGCAAATGTACATGAAACATGTTAACACAATATTAAATCACATAAAGCAATACGAGTTTTAACATAAGGAAGGCTGACTTATTTTTATCCGCCAAGCTCAACGATATACTTATTAAAAAAGCCCTTTTATTGACGACACACATCAATAAAAGGGCTTGAAAATAGACAATCCCAAAACCGGTTAATTACCCGATTTCAATTCAATGAGCGGAGTGATCCGTTCTAATATATCAAATGCCACCTCTGCCATTTTATTACCTTTATTGTCCAATAACGGATTAACTTCAACAATTTCAAAACAAATTACCTTTCCAGATCGGATGATCTCTTCTAAAATCAACACAATCTCCCTTGGCAAAAAACCCTTAGGTACTGGTGTTCCCGTGCCATCCGATATCAATTCACTATCCATGCTATCTACATCAAAAGAGATATAAACCATATCACATGCTTCTAGGATTTTCAATGCTTCAGCCACACAATCGGTTATTCCCCGCTGTCTCGTATCTTCCACACGATAGTTCTTAATGCCAAGTCGTTCAATGACCAGATCTTCCGGTTCTTCCGTATCCCTTACACCAAAATAAATCAAATGATTGGATTGTATTTTACCTACTGGGCCAGCTATTCGTTTTAGTTTATTCCAAAATTCTTGTGTCGATTCGTCTATTTCATTGATTTTGCATGGCAAATTATCCTCATTCAACATCGCCGCTAAAGGCATTCCATGCATATTGCCTGAGGGTGTTGTGTGCGGAGAATGAATATCGGCATGCGCATCTACCCAGATTACACCGAGTTGCTTATCGGGATAAGCGGACTTTATACCACTGATCGTCCCCATTGCGGAGGAATGATCCCCTGAAAACACCAATGGAAAATTGCCGGAAGATAAGCTATCTTCAACGGTGGAAGCTACTTGTTTGCATTGTTCATAAATCTGCTGAATATGTTTCGCAAAAGGATGATTATCATTCTGATAAATGGAGCTATTTCGAGTCGGCACATCAACAAATGGATAGTTAATGAAATATTGACTTCCTTTATTAATTGCAGCTATCTCGATGGCGTCGATGCCCAGATCTGAACCCCTAGTCCCTGCTCCTATATCCGATCTGTTTTTGATCAATTCAATCATTTTCTCCATACACTATTTCAAATTAGTCAACGATCGCTCAATAATCCCTAAGCAAGTCTCGACTTGCTCTTTTGTAATAACCAGCGGCGGAGCCAATCGAATTTTGTTACCATGTGTAGGCTTCGCTAAAAGTCCATTTTCTTTAAATTTGAGACAGATATTCCAGGCCAAATCACTTTCTTCATCCGCATCAATTACAATGGCAGTCAAGAGCCCCTTTCCTCGCACTTCTGTAATTAACGTGCACTTAGCGGCAATCTGACGCAATCCATCCAAAAACAATGCCCCCATCTGAAACGCCCGTTGCGTCAAATTTTCATCCCGTACAACATTTAACGCTTCCATAGCCACTGCACAGGCCAACGGGTTTCCACCATAAGTCGAACCATGTTCGCCCGGTTTAATACACAACATAATGGAATCATTTGCCAACACTGCCGATACCGGCAATACACCTCCCGATAACGCTTTCCCTAAAATCAGAACATCTGGTTTGCTTTGACTCTGCGCAGCATCAATATCATAGGATGCTAACATACTTCCCGTCCGAGCAATACCGGTTTGGATTTCGTCTGCAATAAACAATACATTGTATTTTGTACATAACTGTCTCACACGCATCAGATAATTCTCATCAGGAACGACAATACCCGCTTCGCCCTGAATTGGCTCAACAATAAAGCCAGCAATATTTTCATCTGCTTTGAATAACTGTTCTAGCGCATCAACATCATTATAGGGAACGAGTACTATGCCATCTAAAAAGGGACCAAATTCATGTGTTGCAGTACGATCATTGGATGCCGATATAACGGAGATTGTCCTACCATGGAAATTGTCTTTGGCAAAAACAATTTTCGCTTGATTGGCTGCTACACCTTTCACCTGATAGGCCCATTTACGACAAAGCTTCATTGCCGTTTCTACCGCTTCAACTCCCGAATTCATCACCAAAGCCTTATCAAACCCAAATAACTGACAAAGCATTTCTTCAAAATCGCCCAATTTATTATTATAAAATGCTCTCGATGTAAGTGTCAATTTCGCAGCTTGCTCTTTTAAAGCATTTATAATTCGCGGATGGCAGTGTCCCTGATTGACAGCAGAATATGCAGATAAGAAATCAAAATAAGATTTTCCATCAACATCCCACACCATGACTCCTTCAGCTCGTTCCAATACGACTGGAAGAGGATGGTAATTGTGCGCTCCATATTTTTCTTCTTTGGCAATGAACATCTCGCCCTTACCCTGTTTAGCTACTGTACTCCTAATTCAGATTTTTTCTAATAATAACAAATATACAATATTTACTTTTTTATTGAATTAAAAATAAAATTTAACACTAAATTAGCATAAAAATATTAAAATTAACTTTTAAACCACTTTCTACAATGAATAGTATCGATGATTTTGATCTGCAGATTTTAAAATATTTAGACGAAGATGGACGGATGGCCTACTCTGCAATTGCAACAGCTATGGGCGTATCCAATACGATGATTCATCAACGAATCAACCGATTGACGGAACAAGGAATACTGGCCGGTATAAAGCCTGTATTAAATGAAAAAAAGCTAGGCTATGATTGGGGTGCTTTTACAGGGCTAAGTTTAGAAAAAGATCATGACTCGAGCCGAATTATTGAAGAACTTAAGAAAATACCAGAAGTTACAGAATGCTATTACATTACGGGCAATTACACGCTATATGTAAAAATTATTGCTAAAAACCACGAACATATGCGACAATTACTCTATGAAAAAATCGATAGCATTCCAGGAATTGCAAAAACAGATTCCCTTATTGAATTAGGCTGTGCTTTCAAACGTAATATTATATTCTAGTACAATAAAACATTCATGGGATCCTGAACCTCTATTTCAGGGTCTCCACACTACTTACCTATATTTGCCAATTCTTCTTCTGTCCAGTAGATCAATTCGCGCAAAACATATACATTTTCATAGCTTCCCAATCCATCGATGTAGTCCCACAAATCACCTTCAACCTTCACTGGTCTTCCATGATGAAGTATATCATACCCATTATCTAACCAATTTTGTATCTGCTCTTTATCCATCGTTATTAAAACTTATTGTTAATTATCTTTAAAATGACTATATCAAATATAATATATTTTACGATGGCTACCCAAAACTGTTTCAAAGAAACAAAAATTTCAACAACTTTTTGACATAGTGTCTATCACTCTTCAAGAAGTTCTCGTGCTAATTGACAAATTTTAAAAATAAAAAAAGTATATTCGTATAACATCAAATATCATTATTATGGCAGATTTTTTCTATGTTGGATTAGAAGGTGAAAACGAATTGCTCGAACTGGTGGCTGTATCTACGATTCAATCCCTCCTCTATTTTCAGGATGCCGATCAAGAGGATTTTACAACAATAAAGACCGCTATTGATCAAAATTTTATTGTCGAAGAAGATCTAATCACTGTAGCAGACACCCTCCGATTGGATCAATCTATTGTGCGCTTTACTCCGGGCAAGCCCAATTATAAAGATTAATTGCATACTCAATCATATGGGTAAATAACTATCAGTAAAGCAATTAAATCAAGATAATTAGTAAAGAAAATAAGTAAGGAAATAATGAAGGTAGTTTTAATAGGTGGTTCTGGCGCTACAGGAAGAGCGCTCGTTCAATTGATGTTAAAATCTAAGGAAATTACGGAAATCGTTGTGCTTTTAAGACGTGTCTCGTTTGAGGAGCATATTAAATTGAAACAGGTTATCGTAGATTTTGAAAATCTAACGGATTTTGAGCAAGTGATACAGGGCGATGTCGCAATTTCCTGCCTTGGCACCACATTAAAAGACGCAGGCAGTAAAGATGCACAATGGAAAATAGATCATGATCTTAATTTACAATTTGCGGCATTGGCTAAAAAAAATGGTTTTCCTACCTTTCTCTTATTATCGGCTGTTCTTGCGGATCCTGCATCAAAAATTTTTTATAACCGCATGAAAGGAAGCCTTGAACAGGATGTTAAGGCACTTGATTTCAATCGGCTTATTATTTTCCAGCCTGGAGGGCTAATCCGACCAAATACAGATCGCTTGGGTGAAAAAACAGCCATAGCTGCCCTCCGTATCTTTAATACAATAGGATTATTCAAAACATACGAGCCTCTTTCAGTAGGACAAGTTGCTATGGCAATGTTACAGGCGATCAATCATTACACAACAGGTATCCATACTGTAACCGTGAAAGATATCCAGAAATTAGCAGCAGAAACCAGTTGAAACAAGTAAAAAATAATTCATAATATTGAATTAACAGTAAGCTAATCCTAAGGCTGTAATTTGTGTTTTTTTAAAATAACAACCATTCAAATGAAAAAACACGTTTTATTTCTGTTTCTCCTCGTTTTTGTACATGTTTTCCCCTCTTTTGGCCAAGAAGTAAAATACATCTTTTATTTAATTGGTGATGGCATGGGCCTCAACCAGGTTAATCTCACCGAAATTCATCAAGCTGAAGTACAGCATAAAGATAATCCCATCCCACTTGTGTTTACCCAATTTCCTCATGTTGGATTTGCCTCCACACATTCACTCTCCAATGGCGTAACGGACTCAGGCGCTGGAGGTACCGCATTAGCCGTTGGAAAAAAAACCAAAAATGGCGTTATCGGTATGGATAGTACAGGAACTATCCCCTATAAGAGTATAGCTTATGCCGCAAAGCAAAAAGGAAAGAAAGTCGGTATTATTACAAGCGTCAGCATAGACCACGCTACCCCGGCTTCATTTTATGCGCACCAAGCAGACCGCGACATGTATTATGAAATCGGTAAAGAAATTGTCACTTCCAATTTTGACTTTTTTGGCGGATCCAATTTTCTCAAACCCGAAACAACATTTGATCATAAAAAGGCGCCATCGCTTTTCCCCATATTAGAAAAAGCCGGCTATAAAGTGCTTAAAGGAAAAGATGCTTATGCACAACTACCAAATAAATCAGATAAGATCATATTGATGAATTCAGATGGCAGTCCTATAGATGCCCTTAAATATGCCATAGACCAAAAGCCAAGTGATTTAAAATTGGCAGATATCACATCTGCAGCTATCACTTCACTGCATAAAAACAATACAAATGGTTTCTTTTTAATGATTGAAGGTGGAAAAATTGATTGGGCATGCCATGCAAATGATGCGGCTACAACGATTCAGGAAGTATTGGATTTCAATGCCTCCGTACAACTCGCCTATGATTTTTATAAAAAATTCCCAAATGAAACACTTATAGTCGTTACGGCGGACCATGAAACAGGAGGATTAGGTGTCGGTAATGGAAGTTCTTCGCTGAAAACAAAATTCTTGTCCCACCAAAAAACCTCGCATGCAGAACTTTCGAACGCAATTGGCAACCTTCGTAAGAATAATCCAAATGCAACATGGGACGATCTCAAGAATCTCATTGCTGCTCAAACTGGTTTATTTTCCAAAATTACAATCCATGAAACTGATCGTAGTGCTTTAGAAGCTGCCTATCAAAAAAGCTTTGTCGATCATCAAAATGAAACCGCAAAAAGCCTTTACGCAAGCGACGACAAAATAGCCGCATTGAGTATTTCAATCTTAAATCGGATGGGATCAATAAGCTGGGCCTCTAACAACCATTCGGCCGCCTATGCACCGGTATATGCGATCGGAGTTGGCTCCGAGCAATTCAGTCAGAAAATGGATAACACAGATATACCAAAGAAAATCGCTACAGCAGCACAACTTAGTTTGGACTAAACAAAAAAAGATCCTCAAGAAATCTTGGGGATCTTTTTTATGAGCCTCTTATCGGAATCGAACCAATGACCTACTGATTACAAGTCAGTTGCTCTACCAGCTGAGCTAAAGAGGCTTTTTAAAGAAGTTTAATGCATGTTGCTTAAAAGAGCCTCTTATCGGAATCGAACCAATGACCTACTGATTACAAGTCAGTTGCTCTACCAGCTGAGCTAAAGAGGCGTTACTTCTTTTCAATCTTACAACGTCTGACCGTTTTAAGATGCTGCAAATATCGAAAGCTTAAACCAAAAATGCAAGTCGATTTCAAGAATTTTATACCCTGTTATGCCAATTATTTAAAAATCAAGCGCATTATTTTCAATAACTGAAAATTTGTCATGATTCAATAAAAAATATTGCCATTTTTTCCGAAGTATGGCTTAAAAACCGAATGGCACTTCAATTGTTATAACCAATATGTATCAACGAAACTTTAAATAAGAGAATAAAAATGAATTTTAACAACTATACAATTAAAGCCCAAGAGGCTATACAAAAAGCATCCGAAATTGCGGCTGGCCATCAACAACAGGCGATTGAGACAGCGCATATTTTAAAAGCTTTACTCACAGTGGATGAAAATGTTGTCAGCCACTTATTAAAAAAGTTAAATGTCAACATCAGCTATCTCGGAACTGAACTTGACAAACAAATTGAAGGTTTTCCGAAGGTTAGTGGTAGCAATATTTATTTAAGTAGCGATGCCAACAATGCACTTCAGAAAGCACAGGGCTATCTCAAAGAATTCAATGATGAATTTGTCTCGGTAGAGCATTTATTATTGGGTATCCTGGCGACCTCTGATAAGACCTCAACATTACTTAAGTCACAGGGCGTTACAGAAAAAGACTTAAAGACCGCCATAAAAGAATTGCGCGGAAACAGTCGGGTAACTGATCAAAATGCGGAGGCCACCTATAATGCTCTGGGGAAATATGCACGAAATTTAAATGAATATGCCGAATCCGGCAAATTGGATCCTGTTATCGGCCGTGATGAGGAAATTAGACGGGTGATGCAGATACTCTCCCGTCGTACCAAAAACAACCCAATACTCGTTGGTGAACCTGGGGTTGGTAAAACGGCTATTGCGGAAGGTATTGCTTACAGAATTATAAAAGGCGACGCACCTGAAAACTTAAAATCTAAGATTGTATTTTCCTTAGATATGGGCGCTTTGGTTGCCGGAGCTAAATATAAAGGTGAATTTGAAGAACGTCTAAAAGCGGTTGTAAAAGAAGTTACCGATTCCAATGGAGACATTATACTCTTTATCGATGAAATCCATACATTAGTGGGGGCTGGTGGTGGTGAAGGCGCAATGGATGCGGCTAATATCCTCAAACCGGCGTTAGCTAGAGGTGAACTACGTGCAATTGGAGCGACAACCTTAAACGAATACCAAAAATACTTTGAGAAAGATAAAGCATTGGAGCGCAGGTTCCAGAAAGTTATGGTTGAAGAACCTGACACGCAAGATGCCATTTCCATTCTCCGTGGCCTAAAAGAACGCTACGAAACACACCATAAGGTACGCATTCTGGATGAGTCTATCATTGCTGCAGTGGAATTGTCACAGCGCTATATTGCCGATCGTTTTCTACCAGATAAAGCGATTGATTTAATTGATGAGGCAGCATCCAAATTGCGCCTTGAAATGGATTCTGTACCGGAAGCTGTCGATGAGCTTGAACGTCGTATCATGCAATTGGAAATTGAGCGTGAAGCTTTGAAACGTGAAAATGACGATAAAAAAGTCGCAGAACTGTCGGAAAGTATCGCTAATCTATCTGCAGAAAGAGATACGTTGAGAGCATCGTGGCAAGAAGAAAAGAGTCTTGTTGACAATGTCAATCAAGAGATTGAGAATATTGAAAACTACAAACTCGAAGCTGAGCAGGCCGAGCGTTCCGGAGACTATGGAAAGGTAGCAGAACTTCGTTATGGACGAATTAAAGAAGCGCAAGAAAAAGTGGACAAACTAAAGGCTGAACTCGCCGAAAAACAAGAAAGTAAGCGTATGCTCAAAGAAGAAGTTACTTCAGAAGACATTGCTGATGTTGTTGCAAAATGGACGGGAATACCTGTGAGTAAAATGATTCAATCAGAACGCGAAAAATTACTGAATCTAGAGGAAGAGCTTCATAAACGTGTCGCCGGTCAGGATGAAGCAATAGAAGCTATTTCCGATGCCATTCGTCGATCACGTGCTGGATTAAATGATGCGAAACGACCAATAGGATCGTTCATATTTTTGGGGACTACTGGAGTCGGAAAAACCGAACTTGCAAAAGCACTTGCCGAGTTCTTATTTGACGACGAACAATCCATGGTTCGTATTGATATGTCGGAATATCAAGAACGACACGCAGTGTCTCGTTTAATCGGAGCGCCTCCGGGATATGTCGGCTATGATGAAGGCGGACAGTTGACTGAAGCAGTCCGAAGAAGACCTTATTCTGTTGTTTTGTTAGATGAAATTGAAAAAGCTCATCCCGATGTATTCAATATCCTATTGCAGGTATTGGATGATGGCCATCTTACAGACAACAAAGGTCGTACGGTAAACTTCAAAAACACCATTATCATTATGACCTCCAATACGGGGTCAACCATTATACAGGAGAATTTCAGTCATCTGACCGATGATAATAGGGATGAAATTATCGCCAAAACACGCAATGAGGTCTTCGATCTTTTAAAACAGTCGATTCGCCCCGAGTTTTTGAACCGTATCGATGAAGTGATTATGTTTACGCCATTAAGTCGAGACGAAATTGGAGATATTGTTCGTTTACAATTTGCACATGTTCAGAAACAGCTGGCCGAACAAAATATATTCATTACGGCTTCTGATGAAGCAATGGATTGGTTGGCACAGCTTGGTTATGACCCAATTTATGGGGCTAGGCCACTAAAACGTGTTATTCAAAAACGAATTTTAAATGAATTATCAAAGGAAATTTTATCCGGAAAAGTAAATCGCGATTCGATTATTCGTCTGGATGTATTCGACGGTAAATTTGTGTTCATCAATAAACAAGAACAATAAAAAAAAGAAGGTCCGATAGTACTATCGGACCTTCTTTTTTTTATTGTTAATTTTTAAACATTTAACCTGTAATACCTAAAGCTTTTAACAACTTGTTTACATCGTCTTCGCCGTCCAAATGCTGTACCAATACTTTGGTTTTTGCATCATAGATATAGAGCGAAGGGTAATTGCTTGGCTTAAATTTTTCAATAAATTGAGTTCCAGCATCAAACAAGAATTTGACATTTGGAGCACTTTTCAATGCCTTCGCATGCATATTAATAAATCCATCGACATAAGGCTTGTCATTCATGGAAATAAAATAGAAGGATACATTCTTGAATTTGGACAAGTGCTGTGCGATACCAGCCCCCATTTTCTGACAATGGCCACAACCCGGGTCGTAAAAATCCAGCACAATATAGCCCGATTTTGGAAGCTTGTCCGAATTAAACTTGTTAGCCTGATAGACCTCATCAAAAGTAAACGATGGAAGTGTTTTGGGTGCCTGTGCAAAAACAGGTTGAAATAAGAAAAATACACTTACAAAAAATAGGGAACAAAGGAACCTCATGTTAAAGAAATTTAAACCAACAGTGACTATTCAATTAATTTTAATCAATAATACTTAAAAATGCGCTTCAGTCAACTATTATTTTAGTTTTTTTACAAAAAATCCGTAAGTTTGGGCTAATTTTTAAATCGATCAAATCTATTAATACTTATTAATCGTGAAAAAACGAATTGCTATTTTTGCTTCAGGTTCAGGGTCCAATGCTCAAAAAATAATGGAACATTTCAAGTATTCAGATGAAGCTGAGGTTGCCTTGATTTTATCCAATAACCCTGATGCTTACGTTATTCAACGAGCCGACAATTTTGAAATACCTGCACATATATTTGATCGTGACGAATTTTACAAAACCGACAACGTTGTCAACATTCTTAAAAACTTAAATATTGATCTGATTGTTTTGGCGGGTTTTCTTTGGCTCGTTCCAAATAACCTGCTGAAAGCATTTCCAAATCAAATTATAAATATACATCCTGCTCTCCTACCAAAATATGGTGGCAAAGGTATGTATGGTGACCATGTACATAAAGCCGTTTTGGCCAATAAGGAAGAGGAACATGGCATTACGATCCATTTCGCAAATGAACATTTCGACGAGGGGGAAATTATATACCAAGCACGATTCAAAGTGGATCCCAACGATACTTTAGACATTATTAAATTTAAAGGACAGCAACTCGAACATCAGTACTTCCCTAAAATAATTGAAAATCTGATCAAAAAAATGTAAAAACAATCCTATTATTTAGAATTGTTTTAAACAAATTGTAACTTTGTATTATGAACGAAGTTATTGAATCTGTGTTGGAGATCGATGAGTCAGAAAATAAAGCTGGGTTGTTTCAGTTTCGGAATACGGCTATGAACCCTTTTTCTGACTTTTCTTGTGCCTGCTTTAAAAAGTGTTGCAAAAAATATAAAGAAGGCAAACGCTGTAAAAAATGTCCGGGACGAAAAAAATAGCTATTTATTGACTACTCTTCCAGGTAGTCTAAATCTTTATCAAAGCTTTCTTCTAACTGGGTCAACGAATAAATTGCTATACCCGAAAGAACGACAACCATTGTAATTGCTGCTGGCACAATTCCAAATGCATTTACTAGAAGTCCATATAGCATTGTTGACGGAATGAGTGCACCCCGTACAAAATTGGGGGCCGTCGTTGCGACAGTTGCTCTAAGATTTGTACCAAATTGTTCCGCTGAGATAGTCACAAAGGTTGCCCAATACCCTACTCCTAAGCCCATTATAAAGGCAAGGCTTAAAAACTTCGTCGCTGTAATACCATCACTCAATAAATACCATAGTGAGCTTCCAATGATAATTAATTGACATATAAACACCACTTTTTTGCGGGATTTTAAAATCTGTGCGAATATTCCTGCCAGTACATCCCCGATAGAAATACCGATATAGGTAAACATCACCCCTTGACCAGCACTCAGTGTACCTGCAGCCCCCAAGGCCTTGCCGATCTCCGGAGCTTGAGTAACCAAAACACCGACAACAAACCAGATTGGAAGACCAATGCATAGACAGTTGACATACCGTTTTAAGCGGCTTTTATTTGTGAAAAGCATGCGAATATCCCCTTTCACAACACCCGATTTATCTTGCTCCTTAAATAATCCTGATTCAAAAGAGCCAATGCGCAACAATAGCAACAGTAAGCCCATTCCACCACCGACAAAGTAGGCCGTCCGCCAGTCAAATTCTTCCGAGACAAAATAGGCCAATATAGCGCCTAAAACACCGACACCGGCAACCAACATGGTCCCATAACCGCGTTTTGATTTATGCATACTTTCAGAAACCAGGGTAATTCCCGCCCCCAGTTCTCCGGCCAAACCAACGCCCGCTATAAAACGAATAATACCATACATAAGCACATCATGTACAAAACCATTTGCAATATTCGCTACAGAGTATAAAAGAATCGATCCAAAAAGCACTTTTAAACGTCCAAATTTATCCCCTATAATCCCCCAAAGAATTCCACCCAACAGCAAACCGCCCATTTGCATATTGAGCACAAATTCACCTTTTACCCGCATCTCTTCCGCAGGGACGCCAATATCAGTGAAGGACTGAATACGGACGATGGAGAAAATAATCAAATCGTAGATATCGACGAAATAGCCCAGTGACGCAATCATAACCAGTAACCACACTTTTTTATTGGGTTGTTTTTCTTTTATTGTTGACATTTTAGGTTTTTTGATCTGTAAAAATACCATAGTGAAGCTATAAAACCAAGATTTCGAAAAATAATCCGACACATTGTTTTATTTTTGCATCATGAGATATAGTCCACTTGCCTTAACATGGCTATTACGTATTTACCCGCCCTTTCTATTTCAAGGAATCTGGGTAAAAAAAATTAGTCCTGGCTTCCAAGGTGCCAAAGTAAAAATATATAAAACACCATTCAACATCAATACCAACAAAACACTCTTTGGTGGAACAATCTTTTCTGCAGCAGACCCCATCTTCCCTATCCTAATCGACCAATACCTTCAAAAAATTGGCTTTAAGAAAACCGTTGCTTGGTTAAAATCATCACAGATCACCTTTAAGAAACCCGGCAAAACCAGCGTGGAATATTCTGTGCAACTCTCCGAGGAAATCCTTGAAGAATGTGCCCATATTATCCGCACAAAAGGCAAAGTAGTTAAGGATTTTACCCTGGAAATTAAAGATAAGTCTGGTGACCTCTGTGCCACGGTACGTTGTGAAACCTATATTCGTGACTTGAATTTTACATTCCCTTCCAGAAATCGAAATATTGAGCCATAAGAAATTAATATATTTGTCCAATTACCAAAAAACATAAAACATGAATAAAATCGCGTTTGTAGCTATCGCATCCTTGGCAATAGCAGCATGTGGAACCCAGGGAAATGGTGCAACAGGTGTAAAAGCCCTGCAAGATTCAACTATTAAGATACATGATGAAATTATGCCTCAAATCGCTCATTTCGACCGCGATGTTGTTAAGATAGATTCTATTTTGGCAAATTTAAAAAACCTAAAAACAACTAAGGCTGATTTAGACACCAATTTAACAAGAAAAGAGCTAAGCACATTGAAAGCTAATTTAGAAAGTGCTACAGACCATATGATGGACTGGATGAAAGGATATAACCCAGATTCAACAGATGTTAAATATTTTGAAACAGAGCTTCAAAAAGTAAGTGATATGAAAAAAATATTTGATAATGTTGCTAAAGAAAGCCAAGACAAATTAAAGAATTTTTAAATCCAAAAATTCAAATAACACAGTCCGCCCCTCTTTAGGTTAACATTAAGTTGTTCGTGTAAAGATGGAATCAAGCTTTAACAAACAAAACTATTAAATACATGAGATCCATAACTAAATTTTACTGCGCAACTGGTCTTTTACTCGGTTTATTTTCCTGTAAAAACAATAGCCAGACAAGCTTACCCATCTATGGCGAAAGAGAAGCTGTAGAAAAAACAGTTGATGGAAAACAAATCGTAGATACAGTCTATCATACTATTCCGCCTTTTAAACTGCTCAATCAGGATAGTACAATGATTTCAGACAAAGATTTTGAGGGTAAAGTATATATCGCCAACTTCTTCTTTACCCATTGTCCAAGTATCTGTCCAACGATGAATCGCAACCTATTAAAGATATACCAGCAATACAAGGATAATGAAGAAGTTCGTTTCCTGTCCCATAGTATAGACTTTAAATACGATCAACCCTACGTACTGAAAGATTATGCCAATAAATTGGGTGTAACCAATAATCACTGGCAATTTGTTTCGGGGACTAAAGCAGAAATATATGGTCTAGCCAATCAATACCTGGTTTATACCGCTGAAGATAAAAATGCGCCTGGAGGTTACGATCATCAGGGGTACCTTGTCTTAATAGACAAAGATAAGCGAATTCGGGGCGCCTACGACGGTACAAATGATGAGCAAGTAAAAAAACTGATGAACGACTTACCTTTACTCTTGAGCAAGGATAAAAAATAACATGCACATTCTCTTAAAAACAGGTATAACAATTGGTGCTATTTTAGCGGTCTTGATAAGCTGTCAGCATGAAGTTGATATCAAAACTGCGCAATATGCGGTCAACGGTCAAAAGGTATACCGAACACATTGTCAAAATTGTCATGGAGAGAAAGGTGAAGGATTGGGCAATCTCTATCCGCCCCTAACCGATACCACCTTTCTGCAAACTCATCGTCAAGATCTTGCTTGCATCATCAAGCACGGAACTTCTGGTGAACTTGAAGTTGCGGGTAAAAAGTTTAATAATACCATGCCCGCTTCAAATCTTTCCGCAATTGATATCGCTTATGTATTAACCTATATCAATACCAAGATCAACAAAGGGAAAAATTTATATCCTTTGGAAGATGTTGAGAAAAGTTTAAAAGGTTGCAAATAGAAAAGCGGTGATTTAATCAAATCACCGCTTTTCTATTTGCGATCCTTCACCTCTACCTCCCCTCCACCGATCAAAAAAAATAAAAATACGAAAACAATTTCATCTCTTTTTCCTTATTGTATTATTGATTCAAATCGTTTTATATTTATTGATTTATAACAATATTCTGACATTTTGGATCCAAATTAATCGTTAATTTTGCAACCGAATGAACGTTCGATTGATGAATTCCAATGAAAAAATTGCGGCAGTATTTGCCAGCACACTAAAACTTATACAAACAAACGGCTTCCATGGAACGCCGATGAGCAAAATCGCACAAGAGTCTGATGTAGCAATTGGGACTATCTACCATTATTTCCCGTCAAAAGACGATCTAATTTTTGGTTTGTTCAAACATTGTAGAACACTACTCAATGAGTATATTTTTGATGGTATAAAAGATGATTTCGACTATAAAGACTCATTTTTTCATATTTGGCGCAACTTTGTCAAGTTCTATCTAGAGAACGGGCACATCTTTAGTTTTTTTGAGCAGTTTTTTTCCTCTCCTTATTACGAGAAGAACAAAGCTGAGATACAAGAACCTGTGGGGGGGCAAAACAAAGTTGTTGATTTTTTACAGGAAGGCATTGATCGAAAAATTTTGAAGCAGGTAGATGTCCATCTTTTGGTGGCAAGTTACATTGGCGTGGCACTATCAACTGTTCACAGCATCAAATTTAAAGATCTCAAGTTTTCCGAACAAAATGTGGAGGACTTAATGGGGATTATTTGGGATGGGGCTATTAATAGAGAAAAAAATAATTAATTACATATATGAAGTTTAATAAAATCGTTTATTCCTTAGCGGCCCTATCGCTTTTGAGTAATACAGGATTTGCACAACAGCAATCTGAAAACTTGCCGGCAAATGCAACACTTCAGCAGCTGATTGATTACGCCTTACGTAATCAAATCGCTGTAAAACAAGCGCAATTGGACGAGACCATCGGTGAAAAGGATATTGACATCTCTCTTTCAGGTTGGTATCCACAATTGGGTCTAAAAGGAAGTTATAATTATAATGTCATTGTTCCATTAGCAAATATTGGCGGAAATAATATCAAAATGGGGCAGAACAATGCAAGTGCATTAACGCTTCAAGCGGATCAACAGATCCTAAATCCAGAGCTAATGCAGGCGAAGAAAGCGGCAGAATTGGTACGTCTTGGCAATAAACAAAATACGGAGAACAAAAAGATCACCGCTGTTGTAGAGGTCAGCAAAGCCTATTATGATATCCTAACTTCGGAAGAGCAGATCAAGATTGTACGAGAAAATATCGCTCGCCTCCAAAAACAATTGAAAGATGCAAAATCTCAATACGATGTGGGCTTAGTCGATAAGACCGACTATAAGCGAGCACAAATTGCTTTGGCAAATTCGAATGCAGACGAGAAAAGAACGGTTGAGCTTCGCAAATATAAATACGAATACCTCAAACAATTGCTAGCTTTGGATAAAAGCAAAAATTTGACGCTATCCTTTGACAATAGCAATATGGAATCAGAAATTTTGTTAGACACAACTGCTGGAATAAATGTCTCTAATCGAATTGAATTCCAACAATTGGAAACATCCAAAAAAATCCAGCAGTTGAGCACGCAATACTATAAATGGACATATTTACCAAGTGTAAGTGCTTTTTATAATTACGCTTTCAACTATCGAAATGATAAATTTAGTAAACTTTACTCCGATAATTTCCCGGGTTCAGTTGCCGGCCTAAATGTTTCTTTTTCAATTTTCGACGGATTTAAACGTAAAAAACAAATCAATAAGTCCAGATTGCAGGAAGAAAGAATTGACTGGGACATCAAAAATTTAGAAAATAGCATTAACACAGAGTATTCGCTGGCAAGAGCAACCTATAATGCTAACTTAAATGATTGGAAAACAGCTAAAGAAAATGTGGAACTCTCCAAAGAAGTATACGAGACCATCAAACTTCAATATGACGAAGGTATCAAAACTTACCTCGATCTAATGACAGCAGAAACTGATCTCAAAACAACGCAACTTAATTATTTGAACTCCCTCTATGCACTATTATCAAGTAAATTAGATGTTCAGAAAGCAGTTGGGGCAATCCACACAAATTAATTAATAAACGGAAACTAATACAAATCATGAATAAAAGACAATTATTATTCGCTTTCTTCCTTGGGACGGCATTAGTATGGACCTCTTGTGGAAATAAGGATGCAAAAAAGCAAGGTGCAGCACAGGCTCAGGCTGAAAAAGTTGTTCCTGTCAGCTTTGGCGTAGCATCACATGAGATTGTTACAGGTACAATCAGCTATCCAGCAACAGTCAAACCGTTGAACGAAGCAGATCTATATGCGGAAGTAAGCGGCTATATCACCAAAATATATGTTTCTGACGGCGCAGTAGTTTCCGCAGGACAAGCGCTTTATGAAATTGATGGAACACGCTACAATGCGGCTGTCCAACAAGCTAAAGCAAGCTTACAGGTAGCACAAACGGATTTGGACCGCCAAAAAAGAGATCTAGCGCGCTACCAAACATTAGCCGATAAAGATGCGATTGCGAAGCAGGTATTTGACAATGCAGTTTCGAATGTAGCCGCTTCGCAGGCACAGGTAGAGTCTGCTCGTGCAGCTTTGGTCACCGCGAATACAAACTTATCGCGTTCGACCATTCGGGCTCCTTTTAGTGGTACCGTAGGAATATCACAGGTACGTTTGGGCGCCTTGGTCAATCCAGGTACGACCCTATTGAATACCTTGTCTTCAACTAGCCCAATAGCTGTTGAATTTCAGGTAAATGAAAAGGATATTACCAAATTTACCCAACTGCAAAGTAGCCATTCATCATCGGATCTTTCTCTTGTATTGCCAAATGGAAGTACGTATGAAGGTAAAGGAACAATCACAACCATCGACCGCGCAGTTGACCCTGCAACCGGGACGATCAAAGTGCGCGCTACTTTCCCCAACAATGCCAACGAATTGCGGGCCGGTATGAATATTACGATGAATGTATCGACAACCTCAGCTACGGAAGAAGTTGTGGTTCCCTACAAAGCCGTTTTCGAACAGCTTGGCGTATTTAACCTCTATACCGTAAATGATAGCAGTAAAGCTGAAATTCGCCAAGTAAAATTAGGTATTAAAGCCGGTGACAAAATTGTGATCAAAGAAGGTGTTAAAGATGGTGAGAAAATCGTTGTCGATGGTGCCATGAATGTCCAAAATGGAGTTAAAGTAGTTGACGCTGCTGTCGCTGCCCAACAGGCTGCAAAAGGCGCACCTCAAGGAAAATAACACCATTAATTTTTTAAAGAGAATCTAAAAGATATAGAATGATTTCAGAAGTATTTATTAAGAGGCCAGTTACCGCAATCGTTATTTCGATATTGATTTCAATTATCGGGATCATTGCAGTATCCACGTTGCCAATTAGCCAGTATCCTTCTATTGCACCTCCAACAGTAACGGTTACGGCCAATTACACCGGAGCTGATGCACAGACGGTTGAACAAACCGTGACAACTCTTATCGAGAGTCAGATCAATGGTACACCTGGCATGATTTATATGTCGTCCAATAGTACGTCAAATGGTCAAGCAACAATTACGGTGACATTTGAAGTAGGTACGGATATCGATATTGCGACCTTAGACGTACAAAACCGTGTGGGAATCGCTGAACCAGCCCTTCCGGAAGCGGTAAGACGTTTGGGGATTACAACCCGTAAAGCCAATAACGATATCTTGATGTTGGTTGCTTTAACTTCACCAAAAGGAACTAGAAGTGAAAATTTCTTGGCCAATTACAACAACTTATACGTTAAAGATGCACTTTTGCGTGTGAAAGGCGTCGGTGATGTAACGGCTTTCGGGCAACCATTCTCGATGCGCGTGTGGCTTGACGCAAATAAATTAGCCAACCTGAGCATGACTCCTGCTGATGTATCCACAGCAATTGCCGAACAAAACTCCCGTATACCTGGTGGTAGCGTTGGTGGACGTCCACAAGAGTCTTCGACGGTATTTGAATATCCGATCATTACCGATAGTGATCTTTCAAATCCCGAGGACTTTGAAAACATCGTTGTAAAAACCAATAAAGATGGATCTATCGTACTCTTAAAGGATGTTGCGCGTGTTGAATTGGGTCAATTTAATTATGGTACATCATCTACCGTAAATGGTATGACTTCATCTGCGATGATGATCAATCAAACCCCAGGAGGAAATGCCGTAGAATCCGCAAAAGGTATTGTCGATGCTTTGGAAAAATTAAAGAAATCTTTTCCAACGGATGTAGATTATACGATCAGTTATGAGACGGTGTCGGTTGTGAATGCCTCTATTTCTTCGGTTATCCACACCTTGGTTGAAGCATTGATTCTGGTAACGGTCGTGGTATTTTTCTTCCTTCAAAGCTGGAGAGCAACATTAATTCCCGTACTGGCAATCCCCGTATCCATCATCGGTACTTTCATCTTCTTCCTAATGTTTGGCTTTTCGGTCAACAACCTGACCATGCTTGCCTTTGTATTGGCCATCGGTATTGTGGTGGATGATGCCATCGTTGTGGTGGAAGCCGTCCAGCACTATATTGACCATTATAAACTGGATGCAAAAGAAGCGACACGTCGTGCCATGGGCGATATCACTGCTCCGGTTATTGCAATTGCATTAATTTTGGCTGCGGTATTCGTTCCGGTTGGTTTTATCCCTGGAATGGTTGGTAAATTATATCAACAGTTTGCAATCACCATTGCAGTATCCGTTATGCTGTCTGCATTTATCGCACTTTCGTTAACCCCAGCATTATGTTCAATTTTATTAAAGCCGACAGCAGTACATGAAGGCGCTAAAGGTTTGAATAAATTTTTCTACAAATTTAATATTTGGTTTGAAAAAGTGACCATCAGGTACTCAAATGGTGTAAAACAGGCTATCAAAAAAGCACCACTGGTATTGATTATTCTGTTATGTATTTTTATCGGAACAGGCTGGATGTTTACAACCAAACCAACTGGATTTATTCCTTCAGAGGATGGTGGTGCATTTTTCGCCGGTATTACATTGCCAGAAGGTTCTTCTTCTGCGCGTACAAATGAAGTTCTTAAAGAGATTGAAGCCGATCTACACAAGACATTTCCAGAAATCAAGTATGTTACTGCAATTTCCGGTATCAATATTTTGAACCGCGCGTTTAAATCCAATGGTGCAACAGTGTTCGTTTCGCTTAAACCTTGGGAAACCCGTACACGCACGGCAAACGATATCGCTGGTATGATTATGGGTAAATACCAGGGCTATACCAAAGCAAGGGTGTTGGCGGTAACGCCACCAGCAATTCCGGGTCTAGGTACATCTGGAGGTTTCTCTATGCAGGTACAGGATTTACAGACGGTAAATATCAAAGATTTCGAAGCGACAGTCGGCAAATTCTTGATGGCTGCCAACCAACGTCCAGAAATTGGAATGGCTTATACCCTATTTAATACCAACTCTCCCAACTACAAATTGGAAGTGAACCGCGAACAGGCAAAACGCATGGGCGTGCCTATCTCCAGTATTTATTCGACGATATCATCCTATTTGGGTAGTAGCTATGTGAATGATTTTACAAAGTATGGTCGTAGTTACCGTGTCGTCACACAAGCTGATATCCCGTACCGTATGAATATTGAAGACATCAACAAATTGTATGTCAATAATGTGTCGGGAAACCCTGTACCTATGGGTACGCTGGTTAAGTATGAATTGATGACTATGCCTTCGATCATCAATCACTACAATATCTTTAGAAGTATCGAGATCAATGGTAGTTCGGCCCCTGGTTACTCATCAGGAGATGCTTTGAAAGCCTTACAAGAAGTAGCTGCACAAACATTACCAGAAGGTTTTGACTATCAGTTCTCCGGTCTGTCGCTGCAAGAGATGCAATCGGGATCAAAAACTGTCCAAATTTTTGCGTTGTGTATCCTGTTTGTGTTCTTGCTTTTAGCCGCATTATACGAAAGTTGGTCTGTACCATTCTCTATTTTATTATCTGTTCCTTTAGGTGTATTTGGGGCCATATTAACCCTAACATTAATCCCTACATTGGATAATAACATCTATGCACAGATTGGTCTGGTCACCATCATTGGACTTGCTGCCAAGAATGCGATTCTAATTGTGGAGTTTGCTAAGGAACGGGTTGATATCGGGATGAACCTTTATGAAGCGACATTAGATGCTGTAAAATTGCGTCTACGCCCAATTATCATGACGTCCTTTGCCTTCATCTTGGGGATTATTCCATTAATGCTATCTCATGGAGCTGGAGCAATTTCTCGCCAAACAATCGGTTGGACGGTATTTGGTGGTATGACTGCAGCCACACTCCTAGCGATCTTTATCGTTCCGGTACTATTCGTTGTGATTACACGTATGGCATACGGTAAGAAAAAATTGGCTGAATTAGAAGCGAATTTCGATGAAGAGAAAGCGAAAAATTTAAGTTCACACTAATTATACGCTGCCTCTGTGAAGAATCCACACGGAGCTAACAGCAAGAAGCCTTTCCTTGTAACAAGGGAAAGGCTTCTTTTTTGCTCGTCCAATTATATTTTTTTATTTTTACCGCTCACTATTAAATATATGTCACCTGAATCACAACGAAAATTTGAATTACTAAACCTTCTTGCCGAATCCTACGACGCACTATTATTTGATGTCGATGGTACCCTGGCAGATAATATGGACGCACATAAACAAGCCTATAAAGCTGCAGCCAAACAATACGGAGTCGAGTTGGATGTCAATTTGATTGATGAAACTGCCGGATGGCCCACTGTGGCTGTTGCAGAGGAAATCAGCAAACGCTATGAGGTAGATTTCGATTATCAAGAATTTTCCACACTAAAGTCTACTATTTTTCGAGACGAGTATGTTTTCAAGACTAAGCCTGTAGATTACGTTGTTGAACATCTAAAATATCAGAAAGGTAAAAAACACATCGCTGCCGTTTCAGGAGGAACCAGAACAACCTTATCCATGACATTAACCACCATTGGTGTATGGGATGATTTGGAAACACTGGTTTGTGCTGGAGATACAGCTGAGGGAAAACCTTCACCACAACCCTTTCTTTTGGCAGCTGCTCAATTGAATATTGCTCCGGAAAGATGCCTGGTCTACGAAGACGGGACCCCTGGAGTTGAAGGTGCGAAAGCCGCAGGAATGGGTTGGGTTCGCGTTGATGAAATTTAATAAACCCCAATTTGCAGACTATAAAAAAAGCCGCAGTAAACTTCAAGCTTACTGCGGCTTTTTTTATAACATTATGCTATTTAAAAACTAGTAATTATTTTCACTCCCCCGTTGCTATAGTTCAAATCGGATGATTTCAAATTTCCGATTGGAGCTTTATAATAAGGCTCTACAGAAATGGATAATTTTCCAACTTTCTGTTTCCGACCAACTGAAAAATTAATAAAGCCGTTCACACCTTTATCATCAACATTTTTGTCTTGAGATTTTTGTCTGTACTCCGTATTATTTGTTTCATAGATCGTTGCCCGTTCCTGATCCAATACACCAACATAGGATACACCGACTGAGGTATAGAAATTCTTGTTTATCGCGTATCTAACATCCAATGGGATATCAACTGTTAGGATTTTACCTGAAACCCGTTCATTACTCTTTGCATCTTTTGCATCTGCTGCCCGCATCGCAAAGGAATTATTCAAATTCGATTGAGAAATATAATTTGGCGCATCTGCATTAAGAGAATTTGATCCCATTGCAGGAGTAATGGGTGAATTACCCGAAACAGCTCCATAATGTTGAATGGAAGCTCCTGAACGAAGACTTACTTTGCTCGAAATATTATAGGCTAGCGCGACCCCACCACCGAGCGTTATGCTTTCCGATGTAGAGGCTGGGGATACAAAAGCGCCCATTTCCCATTTTTTATCTTGAGGAATGTTCGTGTGAACAACACTAGTTCTTGTTCTCCCTTGTTGCGCATCATACAATTGCGCGAGTTTTACAGCGTCACGTTGCGTTTGATTAACAGGCGGGATTAGCCCTGAATTGGTCGATGCAATAACGGTTTTATTCGTCAACGTGTTATTTGTTGACGCGCTTGCCCGTTCCGCTTCATTATCAGGTACGCCAACCTGCGCTGAAAATGAATTATTTTTCAATTGCATGGACTGCAGTCTTCCTAAATCGGCTGATACAGTCACATCCTGCCCCTGCATTAATCGCCCAGCACCTAATATCAAGTGGTGATTACCCAAACTTTCTGTCGGATGAGCCGTTGGTACAGAATAGGTATAGGGCTTTTGCAGTGCTAATACCTCTGGACTTAAAGCCCTACCGCCCCTAATATCCGATAATGAACGCTGGATGGATTCTTTTAAATCTTTGTTGTCGCCTAACACATCTTCTCGTTCCGGCAGATGTGTTAACACTACTTCCGGTAAATCAGTCTCCACATTCTTCTTTAGCCCCCAATACCCCACACCAAAACACAATAACACGGCCGCAGCAGCACTCCAGTATTTCCAATTCGAAGAACGATGTGCTGAAACGCCATAACTTGAGGCAAATTTCTCCCAGGAACCTTCTTTATAAGGTAGTTCATGGTCCTTTAATTGTCCAATGATCTCTTCTATCAATTCCTTTTTCTTATTGTCTTTCATCGTAACAACACTATTTATCTTATTTCTTGAACTACGCCTGTATAATCCAAGTATAATTTTCTAAGTTTTTGTTTCGCTCGCGTCAGATAAGTCCTTGACGTACTATCTGGTATGTTAAGCATTTGGGCTATTTCATCATGCGAATAACCCTCAATTTCATAGAGATTAAAAATAGTTTTTTGAATTTCGGGGAGCTGATCGAGCAGACGCATAATCTCATTGACCTCTAGTCGACTGTCCAATTGTACTGCAGGAGTATGCATATCCCCTTCTCCCAAATCTTCAACCGAATAAAACTGCTTTTTACTTCGTAAAAAATCAATCGAAATATTGGCAGCAATTCGCCCTATCCAGGCTCTAAATGATTTTTCGAGATTTTCATCATCAATATCCCTATTAAATGATTCTAATTTCCGAAATACCCGAACAAAACTTTCATTTACAAGCTCTTCCGCGTCCACATCCTGTTTAACATAACGAATAATAATAGCCATGAGATAACCATAATACTTCTTATAAACGAAGGCCTTGCCGTCCTCACGATCGCGTAAGCAACGTTCTAAGGCATCCTGTAAAGATGATAGCTTCTTGTTATAAAAATATGACCGAATTATACCCACTTAAACCATTTAATTATTAAGTTTCAAACTTAGACAAATTGCCTTTCATATGCAATCAATAACATATGCCATGTAAACAATCTATCGAATTCTCCCTTTCAAGATGAACGTTTTTTTCGAGGAGATAACGAAATTAAAATTATAAAACTCAACATCAAATAGCCGAATGTCCCCTTGTAATAATATCACTATTTAACTATTTTTATCCATATAACGAAATGCCATTTCCTTTCGCTACAGCGTTTTCAAAAAAAATCCATAAAAAGAATTGAAAAAAATGGCTATTTTTGCGTGATTTTCACATTTTAAATATTATTCATACCGAATGAGTACTGTATTATCCGAACAGGAACAACTTAGAAGACAAGCGATGCAATCGTTGTTGGATATGGGAATTGATCCATTTCCAGCCAACGAATTTGTCGTCAATGCACATGCTGCTGATATTTTAGAAAATTACGATAGAGATAAATTGAATTATAAGAACATCACCATTGCGGGACGTATCATGAGTCGTCGTGTCATGGGTAGTGCTTCATTTTTTGAAATTCAAGACTCAACCGGACGTATTCAAGCTTATATAAAGCGTGACGATGTCTGTCCTGATGAGAATAAAGACCTTTACAATGTAGTTTTCAAAAAGCTATTGGATATTGGCGATATCGTTGGTATCAAAGGCTATGTCTTCACGACACAAACCGAGGCCATTGCAGTACACGTAGAAGAATTTACTGTTTTATCCAAATCGCTGCGCCCCCTACCTGTTGTTAAATCGGCAGAAGGTAAAACTTTTGATGCGTTTACAGATCCAGAACAACGCTATAGAATGCGTTATGTAGATTTGATCGTAAATCCAAGTAACAAAGACATATTTATCAAACGTACGAAGCTTTTCAATGCGATGCGTCAGTTCTTTAACGACGCTGGATATATGGAAGTAGAAACACCGGTCCTGCAATCCATCCCAGGCGGTGCTGCGGCACGTCCGTTCATCACGCATCATAATGCTTTAGATATTCCATTATATCTTCGTATCGCCAACGAGCTTTATCTAAAAAGACTAATCGTTGGTGGATTTGATGGTGTATACGAGTTTTCTAAAAACTTTCGTAACGAAGGAATGGACCGCACCCACAATCCGGAATTCACCGCAATGGAAATTTATGTAGCCTATAAAGACTACAACTGGATGATGAATTTTACAGAACGTTTGTTAGAACATTGTGCGTTGGCTGTAAATGGTACGACTGAAGCAACCTTCGGTGAACATAAAATTGACTTTAGAGCACCATATAAACGGATATCGATGACAGATTCCATTAAGGAATTCACTGGATTTGATATTACTGGAAAATCTGAAGAAGAAATCCGTATCGCTGCCAAAGGAATGGGCATCGATGTAAACGAAACCATGGGTAAAGGCAAACTGATTGATGAAATTTTCGGTGCAAAATGTGAAGGAAACTACATCCAGCCGACATTCATTACGGATTATCCAAAAGAAATGTCTCCTTTAACGAAGAAACACAGAGATAATCCTGATTTAACCGAGCGTTTTGAGCTGATGGTTTGTGGAAAAGAGATTGCCAATGCTTATTCAGAACTTAATGATCCAATTGATCAACGTGAACGATTTGAAGATCAATTACGTCTTTCTGAAAAAGGTGATGATGAAGCCATGTTTATAGATCAGGATTTCCTTCGTTCATTGGAATATGGAATGCCACCGACCTCTGGACTTGGAATCGGTATGGACCGTTTAATCATGTTCTTGACCGATAATGCGTCAATCCAAGAAGTTCTTTTCTTCCCACAAATGAGACCTGAAAAAGTCGTCAAAGTAGCAGAAGTAAAAGATTATGAAGAACAAGGTATTCCTGCAGCCTGGGTTCCCGCATTACAAAAAATGGGCTTTACAACCATTGAAGCTTTAAAAGAAGCCAATCCGAACAAGGTTTTTAATGACCTTGGTGGTATGCGTAAAAAACTTAAACTGGATATCAATATGCCAACGAAAGACGAAGTATTTGCTTGGTTTAATTAAATCGGTATTTATGCTAGCTAAAAAAGCTGTCTCAAATTTTATTGAGGCAGCTTTTTTTTTAGGGCAAATTTGTAAAAGTATTTACAAATAGATTCGCTATGCATTGAAGCACAGGATCGCTGACAATTGTCACCAATATATGACTCCTGCCAATTGTAGACATTTGTTATATTTACATATCGTTAACTAAATCAGTTTTTAGCTTATGAAGAATATTCTCGCGCTTGACGGCGGTGGTATCCGGGGTATCATTCCTGCAATGGTTCTTGTGGCTCTCGAAGAGAAGTTGCAAAAGCAGACGATGGATCCTAATGCACGGATTGCCTCCTACTTTGACTTTATTGCGGGTACAAGCAGCGGCGGAATTCTAACGAGCATTCTCTTGTATCCGGAAGAAGGCAATCCCACGCATCCTAAATTTTCAGCTCGAGATGCTTTAAACTTATTCGTCAACCATGGAACTGAAATTTTCACGGCCTCCAAATGGCGTCGATTTCTGAGTGGATTTGGTCTGGTCAGTGAGCTGTATTCGTCGAATCCATTATCGAATGTCCTGGATGAATATTTTCAAAATGCACAATTGAGCCATCTTATCAAACCATGTATCATCACTGCATATAACATTGAATTACGGAAAAATCATTTTTTCAGGCAGCAAAAAGCAATTACGCATGGCGAAGCACGGGATTTCTACCTCAAAGACGTCTGCAAGGCGACATCCGCTGCGCCCACATTTTTTCCTGTTGCAGAGATCTATTCCCTTTCAAAAACAAGATATCCGTTGATTGATGGCGGTGTGTTTGCTCAAAACCCCTCCATATGTGGTTTACTTGAAGTTTTAAAGGCTTTTAACAGCACGCAGATAAACGACATGTTTATGGTATCCTTAGGTACTGGAATGTCAAAGACAGCTTATAACTACGAACATTTTAAGAAGAAACTTGCTATACAAATCGGCCCCGCTTTAGTTGACATTATGACAAGTGCATCTTCCGAGAGTACCGAATTTTTTATTCGGCAACTATTCCAAAATAATGGTAAGCAACAAAATTATCTGCGCATAGAGCCTTCCAACTTGTCTAGTATCAATGCGTCGCTAGATGCAGCCTCGCCCAATAATATACAGAAGTTGATTTCCCTATCCGATAAAATGATCAGTGAGCACGAGGATACATTGGATTATATCGTTGCACACCTCATTAAGGAAAAGAGTCAAAATAAGAAGAAAAATCCATGGAGCCAGTTGATGGATAAGTTCTAAAAGATTACTTTTACGCATATTTTAAATCTATATGGCATTAAACTACGTTTGGGTTGCATTTTTTTTAATCACATTTGCCGTAGCCCTTGTAAAACTAATCTTTTTCGGAGATACGGAAATCTTTCAGCAAATTGTAAATTCAATCTTTGACAGTGCAAAAACGGGGGCGGAAATCTCTTTAGGGCTGATCGGCATGATGAGTTTTGCCCTTGGAATTATGAAAATTGGCGAGAAAGGTGGTATGATCAATATTTTTGCAAAAATCGTGGGCCCTTTTTTCCATAAACTATTTCCGGAAATACCCAGAAATCACCCAGCACTTGGCTCAATTCTGATGAATTTCTCGGCTAATGCGTTGGGATTAGATAATGCGGCAACGCCATTGGGACTTAAAGCGATGAAGGAACTCCAGGAGCTCAATCCCAATAAGGAAACCGCTACCAATGCACAGATCATGTTTATTGTCCTCAATGCATCTAGCTTAACCCTATTGCCTATTTCAATTATGGCTTATCGGAAGGAAGCTGGTGCTCCAGACCCTTCAGATGTATTTCTGCCAATTTTGATCGCAACCTTCTTTTCCACATTGGTGGCTTTGATTCTCGTTTCCATCTATCAAAAAATCAATTTATTTAACCGTGTAATTCTTGGATACCTGGGTGCAATGGGATTATTTATCGGTGGACTACTTTATTACTTTTCGGGACTGCAACAAACAGAAATTGAAATATTCAGCAAAGTATTTGGTAATGTTATTTTATTCAGCTTATTTACCTCTTTCATAGGTTTGGCTCTTTTCCGTAAAGTAAATGTGTACGATTCATTTATTGAAGGTGCCAAAGAGGGCTTCGAAGTTTCTGTAAAAATAATCCCCTATCTTGTCGCCATGCTTGTTGGTATTGCGGTATTTAGAGCATCAGGAACGATGGACTATATGGTCGCTGGAATTTCCAAAGCCATCGCATTATGTGGTCTAGACACATCTTTTGTAGACGCTTTACCGGTAGCCTTTATGAAACCGCTTAGCGGCTCCGGTGCACGTGGACTTATGGTCGATTTGATGAATGCCAAAGGTCCAATGGACTTCGCTGCCAGGGTTGCTTGTGTTATACAAGGATCGACAGAAACTACTTTTTATGTCCTCGCCGTATATTTTGGTGCAGTGGGCATAAAACGTACTAGGCATGCTTTACCATGTGCATTATTAGCCGAATTAGCCGGTGTAATCGCAGCAATAATTATCTCATACATATTTTTTAAATAACATACTTATACTACAGAAAGGTCTGCTGTTATAACAATGTCAACTATTTACAAATTATTATATTGTGATGAAAAAAACAATCGCACTAATAGCCCACGACGGCAAAAAGCCTGAAATGGTCGCATTTGTCAAAGACCACCAGGAATTATTGGAGCGCGCCAATATCATTGCCACAGGTACTACAGGCTCTTATGTCAGGCAGACAGGACTGCCTGTAGAATTGAAATTAAGTGGCCCCATGGGTGGTGATGCACAGATCGCAGCTTTAGCCGCCGAAAGAAAAGTGGACGGCATTATTTTCTTTCGCGATCCACTAGGAAAACATGCCCATGAACCAGATATTCAAATGCTTATGCGTGTATGTGATCTTTACAATGTCCCTTTGGCAACAAATCCTGCAACTGGAAGCCTTATCATTGAAGGTCTATTAGAAGACGTTGAATCCTAATTTCTATCGCTTATGGACAATGAAGTAATCGTTTCAATAGGGAAAATCCCCTATACAACGACAGTACAATACGGTAAGCATCAAATAACGGTCGATGAACCTGAAGATATAGGCGGTGAAGATCAGGGCATAAACCCTACTCCATTACTGTTATCATCCTTAGGGAGTTGCAAAGCCATTACCGTCAAAATGTATGCGGACCGCAAAAATTGGCTCCTGGAAGAAGTACAGGTGCGTTTATCTTATGAGGTGCAAACAAGTGAGCAGCAGCAAACGACCTATATACAATGCTTTATCAGCTTTAAAGGAGATCTAGATGAGGTGCAAAAGCAGCGGTTGTTCAAAATTGCTGAAAAGTGCCCCGTTCATAAGATATTATCAAATCCTATTGTAATAACTTCAAATCATTTATAATGTTTCTTGGGATAACGGATAACACTAATTATATTTGTCCGCGCAAAAAAGACCTTTAATAGCTCCTAGAATCGAATAGAAAAGGTTACTTGTCCTGCAATATAGATAATTGGAATAAAAATAAAGCAACAATGCAATTGGATCCACAAATAGCAATAGACTCGCCTTTTAGATCGATCAAACGTGAAGACTGGAAAAATTTAAACGGAAAAGTATTGCACAATTTCAGTGTCGAAGATCTGGAAAATCTCCATGCACTGAATGAACCCTTGACAAATCAGGAAATAGAAGAAGTCTACTTTCCCTTGAGTCATCTACTTGAGATTCATATTGATCGTTTCCAAAGTCTTCACCAGCGTACAAACCGCTTCTTTGGCAAGGAAGTGAGCAAACTGCCTTATATCATCGGTATAGCTGGGTCGGTTGCTGTGGGAAAAAGTACGACAGCCCGTGTGCTACAACGTGTGCTTAGTTTACTCCCGTCCAAACCGAAGGTCGATTTGGTGACCACAGACGGTTTTCTTTACCCGAATCAATATCTTATCGAACGCGGTATTCTAAACCGAAAAGGCTTTCCTGAAAGCTATGATGCTAAAAGATTGATTCATTTCCTTTCAGCAGTGAAATCAGGAGCTCCAAAAATTACGGTTCCAGTATACAGCCACCTGGTCTATGACGTGTTGCCAGACGAACAGCAACAAGTGATTGAACAACCCGACATCCTTATTGTAGAAGGGATAAATGTATTACAAGTCAATTCCCAGCGACCACGAAAGGGACATAGCGTATTCGTTTCCGACTTTTTTGATTATTCAATCTATGTACATGCCAGCGAGAAAAATCTTATTGAATGGTATACCAATCGATTTGAGTCACTGCGTGCCACTGCATTTCAAAATCCGGCTTCATTTTTCCATAAATATGCAAATATGACAGCTGATGAAAGTCACACCATGGCTGTAAATATCTGGAACGAAATTAATAAGCCCAATCTAATTAAAAACATTTTGCCAACGAGATATCGCGCCGATCTTATTTTGGAAAAAGGAAGCCACCACTTTGTTAAAAATGTCAAAGTAAGAAAGATTTGACCCTACAGTCTCGTAAACTGCAGGATTTCATTTAATATGCTGCTTTGTACCTGTTGATGTACTTTATTGCTGGATGAGATTGCACTAACCTCAACTTTATATTTGATATAATCTTTAGTCATATCGGCGACCTTAATTGTAAAACCTTGGGAATGATCTAAATTTGGATTTTTTTGTAATAATGGACTTAAATACTGTTCCAATTCCGCCACTGCAAACGAGCGATCAATCGGCAATTCGAATTTTACAACAATTTTATTTGACTTTTGGGAGGTCTTATTGACCAACGTTGCAGTAAACACCAAATTATTGGGAATCATCACAGCGTCGTCATCTTCATCGCGCACAACCAGATTAGCCAACGTGATATCCACGATTTTCCCCTGATATTCGCCGATTTTTATGCGATCGCCTACAGAAAACTGATCCGAAAACATAATAATCAAACCAGATATCATATTCGTGATGTATTCTCTAAAAATCACAGCAATGGCCATTGCGACAATTGTCATGCTGGTGATAAAATCTTTTGGGTTAATCCCAACAGCTATCATTAGGCTGACAATAATGAAAAAGACATTGCCTACCGTGGCGACACGCGTAATTCCAAGCACAAAATTACCCCGTACAACCTGCTGCTCATTTCGGCTATTGTATAGTTTTACAAGGATAAAATGACCAATGGAGATCAGGACACTAGCTGTTAGAAAAGTATTTAAGCCGTATGCCATATTCCGGATGATCTCCCGCTGCTTATAAAAGGTTTCAAATTGAACAAAGGATGCCGTTAGCGCAATCAACAATATAATTCGGACGATAAAAGAAATTGAAATCGATTTTGTCATTTTTTACACAAGCTTAAGTTGTCTATCTAGTCAAATTTAATGTTCTCCCATTCACTATTCAAGATATTTCATGTAAAATGGCTTCAAACGGGCTTGCTAAACTAAACAATTTTACTTTACGTAAAAAGCATTATCAGGAAATAGCTATCTTTGGCTAAAGACATTACATGCTATTAAATGAAGGAATCGAACGTGCAAACTGAACTTAACGTAAGCGGAATGCACTGTGCAAATTGTGCTATTTCAATCCACAAATACCTAGAAAACAACGGTGCTAAGGATATCTATGTCGATTTTGCATCAGATGAAGTGAAATTTTCGGAGATACCGCTGGAACAAATACCTGTGCTGGTCAAAGGCATTGAGTCTTTGGGTTACAAAGTTATGGAGGGTAAGGATAAGAAACCTAGCTTTTGGAAATCTATCGAGCTTAAGTTCCTCTGCTGCCTCATCTTTACGATACCCTTGTGGAGTCACATGTTTACGAATTTACCTATTCTACATGATCCCTTTATCCAACTCGCGCTTTGTGCGCCAGTTTACATCATTGGTTTTTCCTATTTTGGCATCAGTGCATTTCGTTCCATCTGGAACAAAATGCCCAATATGGATGTACTCATCTTTATTGGATCTACAGCTGCTTTTGCCTATAGTCTCATTGGAACATATTATAATCTAGGACATGATTACCAGTTCTACGAAACATGTGCAACAATCATAACACTGGTATTTTTGGGAAATGTCCTCGAAAAAAGAGCCGTTACCAAAACCACATCAGCCATCAAAGAGCTGGTTAAATATCAAGATATACCCGCTATCAAAATTGAAAATGACCAAGAAGTCGAGCTATTAGCCCGAGAAATTAAATCCGGTGATATTTTAAAAGTAAATTCTGGAAATCTCATCCCCGCTGATGGCGATATTTTGGAAGGACAGGCTTGGGTGGACGAATCTATGCTAACCGGAGAAAGTCTACCTATTGAAAAACTTAAATATGATGCCGTCATCGGCGGTACCTTACTAACCGAAGGAAATATCAGAATCGTGGCGACCAAAGTTGGGTCTAAAAGTGTACTGTATCAGATTATCCAATTAATTAAAGATGCGCAGAGTAAAAAGCCACCTATTCAAAAATTTGGTGATAAAGTAGCCGCTTATTTCGTTCCAATCGTTGTGACGATATCATTTTTCACTTTTTTTGTTACTTATTTTATCGCACAATTGCCGCTGCAGCAATCCCTCATGAATGCCATAGCTACCCTTGTTGTATCCTGTCCATGCGCCATGGGGCTAGCCACACCTACTGCTGTCATGGTTGGCCTGGGAAGAGCTGCAAAAAGTGGAATACTGATCAAAGGCGGAAGCACCATCGAGGAGATGTCCGATCTCAAACAGATGGTATTTGACAAAACGGGGACCCTAACGACAGGCGATTTTAATATCAAAGCGATTCAGACCTTTGGTATCGAACAATCGCAAGTCGAATCGATCATCGCACAATTGGAGAGTTATTCGAGCCATCCGATCGCCAAGTCGATCCGAAAACAACTCCAGGAGATAAAATCTTACCGCATTATCTTCAAGGAAGTCAATGAAATAAAAGGGAAAGGAATCTTTGCGACCGACACAAATGGAAATAACTACTCCATTTGCAATGCAAAACTTGGCGAAAAAGATTACTCTAATCGTTATGACCTTACCTTAACCATCAATGGCGTTGTAATTGCAGGCATTGTCCTCGAAGATCAAATTAAGCCGTATGCAAAGGAACTCATCCAATACCTCAAAGATAAAGGCATACGGCCTATTCTTTTGAGTGGAGATCGACAAAGCAAATGTGAACGCACAGCACAGAAACTTGGTATTGCGGATGTATATTGGGATAAATCGCCAGAAGAAAAATTAGCAATATTGTTCAAACTCAAAAAGAATGGCCCTACCGCAATGGTTGGTGACGGTATCAATGACGCTCCCGCATTAGCTGCTGCCGATGTTGGCATCTCGCTTGGCGATTCGACACATATTGCCATCCAATCGGCCAAGGTGGTTTTATTAAACAATGAGCTCAAATCTATTGAAAAGCTGCTGGAAATTGGTCACCATACCCTATTGACGATAAAGCAAAATCTCTTTTGGGCGTTCGCGTACAATATTGTGGCCATACCGCTTGCCGCGGTTGGCTTTCTCGGACCTATGCTTGCCGCCCTTAGCATGGCCTTTTCAGACTTAATTGTCATCGGCAATTCGATTCGGCTCCGCTTTAAAAAAATCAAATAAAAAGGATACCCCATAAGTACCAAGACAATCCATAAAAGATTGTCTTTTTTGTGTATATTAGGGCTTAAATCATTCGCTTTTGAGGTTAAATTTTTGTAACTTCGCATGCGTGGCAAGCCAGTTTAGAGGGCTTGCATACTAGTTTTATTGAAACCAAATTCATATGGCTGAAGAAACAGAAAACGACAACAATCTTGTTCCGGCAAACGACCGGATTATCCCAATTAACATCGAGGATCAGATGAAGTCTGCCTACATTGACTACTCCATGTCTGTCATTGTATCAAGAGCACTTCCTGATGCGCGTGATGGCATGAAGCCAGTACACAGACGTGTTCTTTATGGCATGCTGGACTTAGGGGTTACCAGTGGCAAGCCTTACAAAAAGTCTGCCCGTATCGTTGGTGACGTATTAGGTAAATATCACCCACATGGTGATTCATCCGTTTATGACACCATGGTTCGTATGGCTCAAGATTGGAGTTTACGTTATCCTTTGGTAGATGGTCAAGGTAACTACGGTTCCATCGATGGCGATCCACCTGCGGCGATGCGTTATACGGAGGCAAGATTAAAGAAAATTGCCGAGGAAATGCTATCTGATATCAACAAAGATACGGTTGATTTCCAAAATAACTTTGACGATTCCCTACAAGAACCAACAGTCCTTCCCACCCGTATTCCAAATCTCCTGGTCAACGGAGCTTCGGGGATTGCAGTGGGTATGGCTACAAATATGGCCCCACATAACCTATCCGAGGTTATCGATGGTACAATCGCTTTTATTGATAATCGTGATATCGAGGTTTCGGAATTGATGCAGCACATCAAAGGTCCAGACTTCCCTACAGGTGCATTAATCTACGGCTATGCTGGGGTTCAAGATGCTTGTAATACAGGTCGTGGCCGTATTGTTATGCGTGCAAAAGCTGAAATAGAAGCAACCAAATCGGGTAGAGAGCAGATTATCGTCACCGAAATTCCTTATCAAGTGAACAAGGCGAATATGATCGAGCGTACAGCCGAATTAGTTAACGAAAAGAAATTAGAAGGAATTTCTGCTATTCGTGATGAATCTGACCGTACCGGGATGCGTATTGTGTACGACATCAAGCGCGATGCAAATGCAAATGTTGTTTTAAACAATTTGTTTAAATACACAGCGCTACAAACTTCATTTTCAGTAAACAACATTGCTTTAGTTAAAGGAAGGCCAATGCTATTGAATCTGAAAGACATGATTCATGAGTTTGTAGAGCATAGACATGAGGTAATCGTTAGACGTACACGCTATGAGCTGGCGGAAGCTGAAAAACGTGCTCATATTCTAGAGGGGTATTTAATTGCCTTGGATCATTTGGATGAAGTCATCAAATTGATCCGTAATTCGGATACTCCGGAAGATGCACGCCTTGGATTAATGGAGAAATTTGGCCTATCCGATCTTCAGGCTCGCGCGATCCTTGATATGACCTTACGTCGTCTAACAGGACTGGAACGTGATAAGATTAAAGAGGAATATGCTGAATTGATGAAAACAATTGACTATTTAAAATCGATATTGGAAGACGAGGGACTTCGTATGAAAATTATCAAAGATGAGTTAATTGAGATCAAAGAAAAATATGGTGACGAACGTAGATCCCAGATTGTACACTCTGCTGAAGATATGCGTATGGAAGATTTTATTGATGATGAAGAAATCGTTATCACAATCTCCCACAACAGTTACGTAAAACGCACACCATTATCCGAATACAAACGTCAGGGTCGCGGTGGCCGCGGATCAATTGGCACAAATACACGCGAAGAAGATTTTACCGAACATATCATTACAGCGTCGGCACATAATTATATGCTGCTATTTACAGAGGCAGGTCGCTGTTTCTGGTTGCGTGCATTTGAGATTCCTGAAGGAAGCCGTACTTCTAGAGGTCGAGCACTTCAAAATATAATCAACGTTCCAAAAGAAGAGAAAATAAAGGCCTTCATCCTGGTGAAGAACCTGAAAGACCAAGATTATTTGGAAAACAACTTCATTATTATGTGTACCAAAAAAGGTACGATTAAGAAGACGTCTTTGGAAGCCTATTCTCGTCCAAGAGCAAATGGTATCAATGCCATCAATATCAATGAAGGCGATCAATTAATTGAGGCTTGTTTGACTACTGGAAGCAGCGAAATTGTCATGGCACTGCGTTCTGGTCGTGCAATTCGTTTCAATGAATCTACGGTTCGTCCAATGGGCAGAACGGCAACAGGTGTACGTGGTATCACCTTGGCAGCGGAAAGCGATGAGGTGATTGGCATGATTAGTGTGAATGATTCGGAAACTACCGTGTTGGTCGTTTCTGAAAAAGGATATGGAAAACGTACAGATATCGAGGATTATCGCGTAACGAATCGTGGTGGTAAAGGTGTGAAAACAATCAACGTTACAGATAAAACAGGCGAACTCGTTGCGATAAAAGGCGTTACAGACAACGAAGATTTAATGATCATCAACAAGTCTGGTATTGTTATCCGTATTGCTGTGGAAGAATTAAGAGTAATGGGACGTGCAACACAAGGTGTAAGACTCATTAATTTAAAAGATAACGACGAGATCGCTTCTATTACGAAAGTCGATCGTGAAGAAGAATCTGAAGAAGAGTCTGAACTGACCGAAGAGTCAACGGAAAATGGCGATTCAACTTCTGAAGAAAACACGGACTTAAACGAAGAATAAATAGTCTAATGAAAAACTTACTGATATCATTGTTAATATCTGCAAGTAGTTTAACTGTTGTTGCCCAATCCAATCTGAAAGAGGGCAGCAACAGTTTTGCTTTATATACCAAAACTGGCGAATTTAAAAATCTTGAAAATGCGCGAAAGTTTGCAGACGCCGCCTTCCAATCGAAGAAAGATTCAGCTTCTGTCAACAATAATCTTTTAAGAGCATTGGTATATAGCTCCTTGGCAGTTGCAGATTCAACAAGGAAGCAGCCATATAAAATGGATCCTATCGACGTATCCATCAAATCACTTAAGCTTCTGGATCAAAAAAAAGCACGTCGAAACTTTCCTGCAGAGATGGACTATATTCGTCAAAATCTTGCTGGAGCCATCTCTTATCAGGGAGCTTTGGCTTTAAAAGATGGCAAGTTTGACAAAGCGTATAAAGCTTACCTTCGAATAGATTCACTTGGCTTCAAAAATAATGATCTCAAATATAATCTGGCCGTACTCTCCGGCAAGAATAAAGATTATATGAATTCGATCAAATATTATGACGAACTCATTAAAAGTGAACATCCCAAACCTAATTACTTTCTTGAATTGGCACAGATTTATTCGCTCGGAGGTACTAAACAGGATGTCTTGAACGTTCTTGAAAAAGGACATGCTATATTTCCTGAAAATAAACAGATACTTTTTAGATTAATTGATGTGTATTCAGCCAATAATTCTTATGACGCTATCTTAAATGTCATTGCTGATGCCATTCGTTTAGAACCTGAAAATGTCGAACTGAACTATATTGCGGGCTATTCTTATGAAAACGCCAATGATATAAAACGAGCGAAAGAGTATTATAATAATGTATTGCGGTTGGATCCGAATAATTATGAATCTAATCTTGCATTAGGACTAATTAATCTGGAGACTTTATTAAAGGAACCTTCCAACCAAGATATACAAGAGTTGACCATCGAGTATCTGTTGAAGGCAAATGAGATTAAGCCTTATGATGTCAATGCGCTTAAAGCTTTGGCTAAATATTATAAGCTTATTGATGACGCATCACAATTAGACAGAGTGAATTTATTATTGAATCAATTAACAGTTAAATAGATATGAATTTAAAATCTCTATTATTATTAGCAGCAATAGGTACTGTATCTACCTCAGTTTCTTTTGCGCAGACGGGTAATGTTAAAAAGGCGAAGTCAGCCCTGGCGAAATTCCAAGAATTGAAAGACGCTGGTACAGTTCAATTGGGTATCTCCAATTTGAAATCGGCAAAAGAAGCTATTGACGCAGCTGTTGTCAATGACAAAACAAAAGATAATGCTGAGGCATGGACGGTATACGCATTGGTAAATGCAAACCTATCAACAATAGATAAGTCATCTGAATTAGCGAAATTGGCTGAGGACGGAATTGCTAGAGCAAAACAGCTCGATACAGACGGTGCAAATAAAGCGAATATTACTGTTGCAGAACAAATTCTGGGACAATATAATTTCAATTTGGGTGCAGAAGCCTATCAAGCACAAAAATATGCTGAGTCTTATAGCTCCTTTACAAAAGCATTGACATATCTTCCTGGAGATACATTAGTTACTTATTACAGTGGCGTTGCAGCACTATCAAACAAAGATTATAAGAATGCTGTGGAACGTTATAAAGAACTAATTCCAAGAAAAGATTTCTCTTCGCATAAAACGATTATGGTCGATTTACCTAAATTGTACCTCTCTATGCAAGATACGACTTCAGCACTTGAATATGCAAAAAAAGCAGCTGAAGCTTATCCAGATGACAATGCAGCAATGACTCAAAACATCGAATTGAATTTGATTACAGGTCACGAAAAAGAAACAATTGATGCCATTACAGCACAATTAGCAAAAGATCCAAACAATAAAAGCTTAAATTATTACTTAGGTATTGCCCAATCTTCAGCAAAAAATGAGGATGCAGCAGTTGCAGCATACAAAAAGGCTTTGGAGATCGACCCTAACTTTTTTGAAGCAAATACAAATTTGGCGATCACGTTGATGAACAAAACACGTGAAAAATTAAATGTTGTTAATAATAACAGAAAATTGACGCAGGCCCAATATGATGCAGAATTAAATAAGATTAAAGCAGAATTAAAGCCAGTGCTTCCGTACTTAGAGAAAGCAGTTTCTTTGCAGCCCAAAAATGTAGATGCTTTAACGAATTTAAAGAACTACTATATTTTTATGCAAGACGAAGCTAAAACTGCCGAAATCAATGCTAAGATCAAAGAAGTAGAATAAAAAAATAAACTTTCATAAAAAAGCCCGCATAATAAGATGCGGGCTTTTTTATGAAAGTCTTTTTTGTGTTAAGCTAAAATGGCAATCAACTCAATCTGAAATATCAACGTACATTCCCCTCCTTTTCGAGGTAACAATTCTTCCTTTCCATAAGCCAGCTTTGGTGGAAGACACACTTCCCAGATTGACCCAACAGGCATCATTGAAATTGCTTCTTGCCAACCGACTATGAGTTCATTGATATAAAACGTTTCGGGACGCTTCCGCTTATACGAACTATCGAATACGGTTCCGTCTAAAAGCTCGCCTTTATAATGACAGATAACTTTCGCGGACTTTTTGGGAATCTGCCCCGCCCCCTTTGTTAATACCTTATAGTGCAAACCCGAGGCACATACAACAGCTCCATCTTGTTGTGCATACTTTTCCAAAAAGACCTTTCCAGCCTCCAGATTCTTTTCCGCAAGCGCTGCTGAACTTAACTTATTTTTCTTTCTCTGAACCAAAACTCAATTGATTAAAATTCAATATTGCTAATTATTTATGATATTCTCAAAATAACAGCTTTTTCTCCTTTTTACGAAAAAAGACCGGGTTTTTGTTCAATACTGTACCTTTATCAGCCTAGCTTTGCATCTAAGGTTTTCTCGAAACTGAACGCCTTACTCACAGGACAGTTTTCCTTTGCTTTATGCGCTATTGTTTGAAACTCAGCTTCTGTAATCGTTGGGACCTTTCCTTTCAGCTCCAGTTCAGATCGCACAATTGAACCGTTTTCGAATACAATTGTTGACACTGTCGTTAATTCCTCGGGAACAAAACCAGACTCAGAAAGATAAGCGCTCAATTGCATGGTGAAACATCCAGCGTGCGCTGCTGCCAATAATTCTTCGGGATTTGTCCCAATACCATTTTCAAAACGTGTCGAAAATGAATATTGCGTATGATCCAACGCTGTACTGTCTGTAGTCAGACTACCTTTTCCTTCTTTCAGATTGCCATTCCATTGGGCTGTTGCTTTTCTTCTCATGTTTTCTACGATCAATTATTTAATTTTTCCTATGTCAATTTCTCCTGTCGCGTTTCTAACTTTTCAGGTATCTTTTATAGAACAAAGAGTCGATCAAAAAGTTGTACACTATTGAATAAATTGATGTCGCATTTTAGACAGTGCCTACGTTAACAGCTGTATTAAAACTAAACTCATGAATAAACTATTGTACCTTTTTATTTTTGTAATTGCGTTCACTTCATGTAAAACTCGTCAAGTCAAAGAACAGGCTTTAATACAAGACTGTCCTGAAGAGAAGATTGTCAATAAAATCCCCGGCCCTCCAGTAAAGGGTGAATCTGAAAAAGTTTACTATATCTATCAAGGCAAAAGAATTTCACCAAAACAATTTGATCAAGAATGGCTCGAGAAAAATTGTGATATTAAAGAGACAGTTGTTTATTGATTTTATTTCTAAAAACAAGCATAAAGACGTAATTTCGCCTAAAATTTTTTATAATGACAATTTCTCTTCGGGAGGTCAATCAAAAGATTTTAGGCTATGTCTCTTTAACTTTCCTTGGTTATTTCACAATCGGCCTATCGCTTGCAACCCTTCCCATCTTTATTCACCAGACTTTAGGATTTAATACAATTATTGCGGGATTGGTCATTAGTGTTCAGTATGTTGCTACATTCTTACTCCGCGGTTATGCAGGAAAAATTGTGGACACCAAGGGCCCCAAGATTTCAGTTTTGCGCAGCATGTTATTTTTTGCATTATCTGGACTTCTTCTGCTCCTTGTTTTCTTATTTAAATCACAGCCTTTTATCAGTTTAGGGCTTCTGCTTATTACCCGCTTGTTTACTGGAATTGGAGAGGGGCTGGTGGGCGCGAGCCCAATAAATTGGGCATTAATGGAACTCGGCGATGAACATGCCGCAAAAGCGATTTCTTTCAACGGAATAGCCAGCTATGGTGCATTGGCTATTGGTGCCCCCTTAGGTGTTTTGATGGTGGATCATATCAATTACGAAGCTTTGGCTCTACTGACCAGTGCAGTTGGCCTCCTTGGTTATTTTTATTGTCGCGCTAAAACACCCTACCAAGTGGCACGAAAAAAGGCTGAAAAAGTGAGTTTTAAACGCGTATTGCTTTTAGTAGCACCTTTTGGAATCTGTCTTGCTTTAGGAGGTCTAGGCTTTGGCAGTATCTCCACTTTTATGACGCTTTACTATGAACATTTCAATTGGCAAAATGGCGCAGCTTGCTTAACTATATTTGGCGTATTCTTCATTTTAACACGGCTTATTTTCAATAAGGTTATTGACCAATATGGCGGACTTAAAGTTGCTTTAGTAAGTCTTTTCGTTGAAGCATTAGGTCTCATGGTTATCGCCGTGGCTATTGATCCATTATGGACTCTATTGGGCGCAGCATTAACGGGTTTTGGCTTCTCACTGGTATTTCCAGCGCTTGGTGTCGAAGCCATTAAGCGGGTAGATCAAAGTCAACAAGGCTCTGCTCTGGCTGCTTACGGACTATTTATAGACATTTCACTAGGTATCACAGGCCCTTTAGTTGGCTTTGTGGCCAATAATATGGGTATGACAGCGATATACCCATTTAGTACCATTATGGTCTCTATTGGTTTTGCCGTTGTTGGCAACCTACTCTATCAAAAGCGGCGGGAGCTGACACCATAGTCTCCCAAACATATAAACATAGCATCAAAGATATACCTACAAAAAGAGCGGATAATGTTTAAACATTATCCGCTCTTTTTGTAGGTATATCCGTTAAAATTAACCTTCAATACTAGGTACACCAACAACTTCATTGGTATCAGCGTTGTAATCGATACCGTCGAAATTGAAACCGAACAAATTGAAAAACTCGTTACGGTAACCTTCAATGTCTGAAATTTCGGCTAAATTTTCGGTTGTTGCTTTCTCCCATAATGCTGCAACTTCAGCCTGAACATCTTCACGCATTTCTAAGTCATCAACACGGATACGACCTTTGTCATCAAGCAATACCTTTCCGTCAGCGGTATAAAGTCGCTCAGCAAACAAACGTTGCATTTGTTCAATTGTACCTTCGTGAATACCTTTTTCCTTCATGACTTTATACAATAAAGAAATGTATAAAGGAACAACTGGAATAGCTGAACTTGATTGCGTAACCAAGGCTTTATTCACCGATACATAGGATACACCATTAATATCGCTCAAAATCGCGTTTATTGCAGGCACTGTTCCTTCTAAATCATCCTTTGCACGACCAATCGTACCATTACGGTAAATTGGATAAGTAAGTTCAGGACCTATGTAAGAATAGGCAACTGTTTTTGCTCCTTCAGCTAACACACCAGCAGCTTTAAGATCTTCGATCCAAAACTTCCAGTCTTCTCCACCCATAACAGCTACAGTATTCGCAATATCTTCTTCATTTTCAACTGGCTGAATGGTAATGTCTGAAATTACACCCGTATGAAAATCTACCGTTTTGTTGGTAAAAGGCTCTTGTATCGGTTTCAAAACAGAAGCGTGTGCTACGCCAGTTTTTGGATGCGTACGACGTGGTGATGCCAAACTATAAACCACTAAATCAACCTGTCCTAGATCCTTTTTAATAAGTTCAATAGTCTGTTTTTTCACTTCGTCCGAAAACGCATCGCCATTGATACTTTTGGCATATAATCCCGCCTCATGGGCTTCTTTCTCAAAAGCTGCCGAATTGTACCATCCAGCAGTTCCTGGCTTGCCTTCTGCCGCAGGTTTTTCAAAAAATACACCGATTGTAGCAGCTCCAGAACCAAATGCTGCAGAAATCCGAGATGCAATACCAAATCCAGTAGAAGCACCGATTACCAATACTTTCTTTGGACCATTCGCGATCTCACCTTTGGATTTCACGTATTCAATTTGATTTTTAATGTTTTGCGCAGCCCCTTGTGGATGCGAGGTTAAACAAATAAAACCTCTAGTTCTTGGTTGTATAATCATCTTGATTAATTTTCTTACTACTTGTTTTATTGATTAGGCAAAATAAGGAATTTTAAATGAGAAAATCGCGATAAAAATCAATTAGTTTTTGTTTCATTTCCATTTGAACGGACATTTGCTTACTTTCACAAAGTTAAGTATACATCGCACTCCTTTTATTTATGCCAATCCAATTTACAATAAAAAAGAATAAAAAAAATGCACTTTTTTTAGGAACGCTAGCTGCATTATTTTTTGCCAGCACCTTTGTTCTAAACCGAATTATGGCAGTCTCCGGAGGAAGTTGGCAATGGACAGCGTCTTTACGTTTTATTTGGATGCTTCCAATCTTACTTATCATTGTTGCCATAAGAGGAAACCTCATCGATTTACTCAAAGAAATCAAATCCAACCTTTGGCAATGGCTTCTTTGGAGTACGATCGGATTCGGGCTATTCTATGCAACACTTACCTATGGCGCAAATTATGGCCCATCTTGGCTCGTAGCTAGCACCTTCGAATTCACCATTATAGCCGGCATGTTTATTGGTCCGCTACTTGATAAAAAAGGGCAACGAAAAAGCATTTCAAAAGCTTCACTCCTCTTCTCCATCCTTATTTTTTTAGGTATTCTTTTGATGCAAATTTCAGAAGCTCAGTCAACTTCCTTAAATACAATGCTATTGGGAACCATCCCAGTGTTGATCGGCGCTATTGCCTATCCCTTAGGTAACCGTAAAATGATGAAAATATCGAACAATAGATTGGATGCTTTTCAACGTACACTCGGTATGACACTCTGTAGTATGCCATTTTGGATTATCCTGAGCCTATTTGGCTATTTAGATAATGGTCTGCCTACTGATAGTCAACTTTTCCAAACCTTTTTAGTAGCCATCTGTTCGGGAGTAATTGCCACACTTTTATTTTTCTCAGCTACCGATTTCGTTCATCAGGACCATAAAGCATTGGCAGCTGTAGAGGCAACACAGGCCATGGAAGTCATTTTTACGTTGGTTGGCGAAATTCTTATCCTGCAGGCGGCGCTTCCGAATGTATATTCCTGTATTGGTATTGTCATGGTGGTCATTGGCATGATTCTACATAGTCGCACAAGTTAATAATACCCTCACTTTTCATCTGCGTGTAATGTTCGGCTTATTTTACTCAGGTTTAAACTATTGGCCATTGCTGAGAAAATATCATAATAAGTTCCTTTATGTGCGTATAGATCTTCATGTTGCCCTTTCTCCACCACCATTCCCTTTTCCATAACCACAATGGCATTGGAATCGATGATCTGAGAGATACTATGGGAAACGATAATTACTGTACGGTCTTTCTTTATGGCATCCAAACTATTTTTAATCTGTTCGGTCGCGATGGCGTCCAAATTAGCCGTAGGCTCGTCGAGAAAAATAATCGGTGGATTTTTTAAAAATAAACGGGCTATGGCGATCCGCTGCTGTTGGCCCCCTGATAGTGACTGCGCATCTGAATCGTAACCTTTGGGCAGATCCATAATCTGCTCATGAATATAGGCTTTCTTGGCTGCTTCAATAATTTCTTCCCTAGAACTTCCCATCTTACCATACTCGATATTTTCAAAGATAGTCCCTTTAAAAATATGATTACGCTGCAATACCATACCGATATGTCGACGGAGAAACGCTGTATCATACTTTGCCAGATCTACCCCATCCAAAAAAATTTGGCCACTGCTAGGTTCATAAAATTTATCCAATAAGTTGATAATCGTGCTTTTCCCGGCCCCACTCAGCCCCACTAAAGCTGTGATTTCATTCGGCTTGATCTCAAAATTCACGTCCTTTAAAGCAACGGTTCCATTTGGATATTCAAAAAATACATTCCGTAACGCCAAATGTCCTTGAATATGTGCTGGCTTATAATCACCCTTTGATTCAATATGCTCGTCAGATTCCAAAATTTCGAAGAAAGATTCTGAATAGATCAGGGCATCGTTTACCTCATCATAAATACGGTGCAACTGACGTATCGGCGCCGAAACGTTATTAAATAACATGATATGAAACATAATCGCACCAATAGTAATTTGGCCAGAGAGAACAAGATAAGCTGTTAAAACGATGATAATGACGACAGCAATCTGTTCGACAAAATTTTTAATGCTATCATAAAGAAAACTCGTTTTTCGAGTTTCCATTTGATTCTCCGTCATTTCAAATTGGATCTTTTCATGACGTTTAGCTTCTTCTGGCTCCCGAACGAATGATTTAATTACTAAAATTGAATCGATCAAACTAATGATCCGGTTATTTTTCGACTCCCTGTAATTGCGCATCTGCCGCCTAAAGCCTGTCAACTTGGAGGCCTGAGTCTGACTAATATAAAGGTACAAAGGAATAACAGCCACTCCCACCAGCCCTACATATACATTAGCATAGAACATACAAATTAATGCTATGATTGCATTTGCAAACAAAGGCAGAATATCAATAAAGAAATTTTGGACTAAACGTGTCAACGAGCTAATACCGGCGTCTATTCGGGTAGCCAATTTTCCACTTTCATTATCACTTGAGGTATAAAAGGCTAACTTATAGGTTAAAATGCGGTTTACAATGGATTGAGAGAAGTCCCGTGCGATATAAATTCGAAGTTTCTCTCCGTAAAATTTCTGACCAAACTGAACAAAAGCGTAGACAATTTCTTTAATTAACAAAATAATACTGATCATGACGACTAGATACATACCTTTTGATAAGGGTTCTTTGGCGACCATCAGATCATTAATTCGATCGACGGTATAACGTAAAATAAAAGCGTTTATTTGCGCAGCAAAAGACCCCACTACCGTTAATAGCAAGGTATAAATAATCAACTGACGATAAGGTTTGGCAAAGGGAACAATTTTTTTAAATAATTGCGGGATAGTCATTGAAATTGATTTTAATATAGAGGAAACAACTAATCCAGGGACATTGTTTAAATGAAAGCATAAAATCAATGTGATCGCAATAACGTACTACGACAAAAAAGGCGTATCGTTTCAGGATACGCCTTTTTAATAATTTATGGTAGCCGTAATATTAACCAAAAATTCGGTTTAATACTTTAGCTAGCCTTAAGCCACCTTTTAGCATACATTGCTCCATAATATCCTTGTTTTGATAAACATAGGAGTACGATAAATTGGCATTATTAGCTATGTCAGCGTAAATCTTTTCAGCCAATTGATTTGATTCATACAACCAGTTAGCGAGCTCTCCAGCCGCCAGCTGTTCATTCTCTTTTTTGTTATTCACATCTAAAACAGTTGCAAACTCGGTATAACTATACTTCTCATTGTCGACCAAATCACTATCCCAAACACGGTGAATATTTGATTTTTTTCCAAACCAGCTTACTTCAATCTTATTACCTCCTTGATCCTCGGCACTGCTAACATGCATGGGTTGATGCGCATCGCCCAGAATATGGATCAAGAAATACAGGTTTTGCTTTTTTTGATCCATTGGAATAGTCTTATCTGCAAAGGATTTCTCAATACGGAGCGCTGTCTTATACAGATTCTCATCAGCTGAATTTTCTAAACCCAATTGAAAATCGGCCCAGGGTAAATTTGAGTTTAAATTTATAAAATGAGAATTTCCCAGTTTTTTAAATTCAGGATTGGGATCTGATTTGATAAAATCCCCCCAGTTGGCCCAATAGGCAAGCTTTTGCTGTCCAATAATTTTTCCAATATTCTTTTTGGCTTTTTTAGTCAAATGGCGTTCCGCAATTTCAGCCACCACACGATGCCCTGTTGTCCCCCACGCAAATACCGAAGAAAGCTGAAAACACAATGCCATTGCCAGCAAACCCTTGATCATTTTTTTCATTAGATTGTTGTTTTAAATGATGACGAAGCTCCTACCTGTTAGAAAAACGCCGTTCGCCCCCACAAACTGGATTTGAAAAGCGAAATCAGACCTGTAATAACTCATCTTACTATACTGAATGTTAATTATTTGAAAATATCGAACGTATACTTAGCCGAAGACCAAAACTCATCCAAAGCAATTATTCGAGGCTTAAAAAAAGAAATGAGCTCGGCCCAGTCATCCTCTTTAAAAACACTGTAACCGTTTAAGCTTGTATAGATCCGACAAATGGGCTTTCCATATTCGTCCATTCCGTCCATGTCCCAAATCCACTCTTCTCCAAGAAGATCCTGCAACAATACTTTAAACTGAAGAAATTGTTCTGCCATTAACGCCCTGAGCCCAGCATCAGGTTGGGACCACTGTATCGCAATAGTTGCCAGCTTCTTATCCGCATCCATTCTGAAGTATAAATGCTTAATACCTGTCTTGTAGTTAATCCAATTTGCCTTCTCCCCATCTGCCGATGCATGTAAAGCCATAAATTGGCCAAACTTCGTCCAGAATAATTGTTTCAATTGTTTTATCTCTTCCCTTGAATACACCGATACAAATTTTTAGTCAACAAAATTAGTAAAATAGCTCGGTATGTCTAAACCTTATTGGTATCAAAATTGTTGTTTTAACAATAAACATATTCGAAGATGAACATGGATAAGAAAAAATCACTGTTACTATTAACTGGCATAGCACTTGGGGCTGTGGCTTATAACGCCTTTAAACCTGTCGTCTCGCGACCTGATGTCGTGGATCCATTTGATTTGGATAAATATCTTGGAAAATGGTTTGAAATAGCCAGACTAGACTTCTATTGGGAAAAAGGCTTAAGTCAAGTTTCCGCAGAATATAGCAAAAATAAAAATGGCACAATACGTGTCAATAACCAAGGGTACTCCGAAGACAAAGAACGCTGGAAACAGTCTATCGGAAAAGCCAAATTTGTCAACAGCCCCAATGAAGGCGCACTTAAAGTATCGTTCTTTGGTCCTTTCTACAGTGGGTATAATATTGTAAAAATAACGCCGGATTATAAATATGCACTCGTTTTTGGTGACAATCTAGACTATATGTGGATTTTGGGCCGTGAGACGGAGATTCCAGATAAAATCAGAAATGAATTTTTAACCTATGCCCTGCAATGTGGCTATGAAACCGGCGATCTTGTATGGACCAAGCATTAGTCGAAGATCGGAGCTAATAGCGGGTAGTTTAGCGTCTTGTCCTGTGTGAGTACATCAGCTATTTCCTCAATATCTTCCGGCGTGATTGCATTTCTGATACCTGCATTGTAGAGATTTACAAGGAATAGGGCACCCGCACGTTTTTCGTCGAGTGGCAAAATTGAACTCCCGACATAAAAATTTAATACAGATACTGCATAATCACCAAACACGTTAAAACCGAAATCACCATTTTTCTGTAGGCAATAACGCATCATTTTTTCAAAATCAGAACGCAAAGTATCTTTAATCTCAGTAGTCATGAAAATCTTTTTAGAGGCACAGGTACTAGAAATAGCGCATAACATCATACACTTCTCTCCTGGCAGGACAAAAATGCAAAAAATATCCCAAACAATGTACCGCTAAGCAGTAGATTGTTTGGGATAAACTATGCGTTATGCTGCGACTAGGTTACAATGCTTCTGCATGTTGAGAAACATCCAAACCAAGCTCTTCATCTGTCTCTTCGACGCGTAATGGAGCAATAAGATCGGTGATCTTCAATAGCACAAGTGAACCAACGAAGGCAAAAAATGACACGGCAAATAGTGCGACCATATGGACAAAAAACAACTTCGTTTCGCCAAAAAATAAACCATTGTCCACAACAACAGGATTAATGTTATGATGGGCAAACACACCGGTAAGTACCATACCAACCATGCCACCTACCCCATGACAAGGGAATACATCCAAGGTGTCGTCGATACTTGTTTTACTCCTCAGATATACAACCAGATTACTAACCAACGCGCCAACCAAGCCAATGATCATCGCATGTGGAATACTGACAAAACCAGCTGCTGGTGTAATCGCAACCAAACCAACAACGGCACCGATACATGCTCCCATTGCTGAAGGTTTCTTTCCACGTATGATATCGACAAATATCCATGCCATGGCGGCCATTGCTGATGCTGTAGTCGTTGTCGCAAAAGCGTAAGCTGCCAAAGAATTTGCTCCACCAGCTGAACCTGCATTAAATCCAAACCAGCCAAACCACAAGAGTGCTGTACCTAATATCACGTAGCTTATGCGCGCCGGATTATGAATTTGCATTTTACGTCCTTTTAAATAAATCGCTGCTGCCAATGCTGCCCAACCTGCCGACATGTGCACAACTGTACCCCCGGCAAAATCAAGAACACCAAATTTTGCCAATATACCTTCAGGGTGCCAAGTAGCATGTGCCAACGGCATATAAATAAAAATACTGAACAGAATAATGAATAGCATAAATGAATTAAAACGAATACGTTCCGCAAAAGCCCCCGTAATCAATGCTGGTGTGATAATCGCAAACTTCAATTGAAACATCGCAAACAAAACCAAAGGTATAGTGGGAAGCGCTCCCCAAGCGACATTCCCTAATGTACCTTTCATCATAAAAAATGTACGCGGATCACCGACAATACCACCGATATCATCGCCGAAAGCCAAACTGAAGCCAACAATGACCCAGAGGATTGTCATTAAACACATACATATAAAGCTTTGCATCATCGTTGAAATTACATTCTTCTTGCTAACCATACCGCCATAAAAAAAGGCAAGTCCAGGTGTCATAATCAACACCAATGCAGAAGAAGTTAACAACCAGGCCGTATCTCCCGTATCAAATTCTGCCTTGTTTAAATCAGACAAGTCGATGGACGGAAATACAAGTCCCAATACTCCCAAAAGAACTAGAACAATGAGTGGAATAATTTTTTTCATTTGTTTAAACTGATTAGTGTTTTCAATATATTAATAAAATTGTTAAAAAAATACAAGAACAAAACAAAAACCTACTTTCCCTTATAATTTTTTCAAATATAAAGTCTTTTTGTTAAAAAAATACTATGCTATTTTATTTTTTATTATTTTTTTTACATAATTTCACAAAAACAAACACAAAAACCATAATTACCAATTAATTTTTAAACAAAAACCAATACAAAACAGACAAAACAAAAGAATTAAGCCTTAAAAAATCAAACAAATCAAACTTAAACCAAAAAAAACATGAAAAAACTTCTAACAACCATCTTTTTATCAGTATTTCTAATAAAAATAACCACAGCACAAGAAGAAACCAAAGAAAAAGGGATAGAAATATCCGGATCAGTGGATACTTATTGGAAATATGATTTTCAAAACAAACCTAACATCAACACCTATTTTACCGAAGACAACAACTCCGTCTCTATTGGGATGGTGGATTTGGCTGTAAAAAAGAAGTTTAAAAAGGCATCATTTGTCGGAGAATTATCTTTTGGCCCCAGAGGGCAATATCGATCCATTATGAATGGCGACGGCCAGGCTGGCGACGACAAAAACAGTTTTCATATCCAAAATCTATATGTAGGCTATGATCTAACCGAGAAACTCAATCTTACTGCAGGATTCATGGGAACATTTGTGGGTTTTGAAGTAATATCACCAACCTACAACTTCCATTATTCAACTTCTTATTTATTCGGCGCCGGCCCATTTCAAGACGCTGGTTTAAAAGCTACGTATAGTTTCTCAGATAAAGTGGCTTTAATGGTCGGACTATTTAACGACTGGAATGTCTATCAAGATATGAACGGAGTTTCCCATGTCGGCTCCCAACTAGCCTATACCCCCAATGATAAAAGCAGCTTTTATCTCAATTTCCTGACAGGATCCTCTGCTGGCGGTAAAACCAATTACAGTTCTGGAACCTTGATCGATCTCGTTGCTAATTATGATTTCACCTCCAAATTTTTCCTTGGTTTAAATGCTACAAATTATAAAAAGAGAGATGGTGGGGGTTACTCTGGAGTAGCACTTTACCCAAGAATTCATTTTTCAGAACATTTTGGCCTAGGATTACGCGAAGAGTTTTTCCAAACGCATAAAGAGGAAGAAAATGGAATCCCTAGTTCCAATATCCTCGCAACCACTTTGACAGCAGAATATAATTACCATGGATTCAAATTTATTCCCGAAATCAGAATTGACAAAGGAAATACCGAACGATTCATCAAAAACGATCTAAGCCCAACCAAATCTGCAGGACAATTTCTGTTGGCCTGTGTCTACAGTTTCTAAACAACATGCATTATACATAAAAGGAAAGAGCAGGTTCCAGTGGAATCTGCTCTTTTTTATTTTCACAGCGGTCTAGCTATGCTGCACAAAGCAATTATCGAACACTTATCGAAACATGCCGATCCATAATACGATCAGATTCTGGCGCATCGGCCTTATACTTAGCAAACTGTGAGCCGTACCCCTCTGCACCTATCACCTGTTTGGAAAGCTGCTCTTTACTCAGGTAATCCTTTACAACCGTTGCCCGCTCAAGCGATAACTTTTTATTAAAATCCTCATTGCCCGTTTTGTCGGTATAGCCACCGATCTTAATATTAGCTGCAGGAAAAGCCTTTAATATCGCTGCAAGATTACTTAGTTGCACCTGACTTTCAGGCAGTACCTCGGCTGTACCTGTTTTGAAATTCAGGTTATCGAAATCAAACCAGGTATTTTTCAGGGAATCTTCACCCATCGAATTATAATCGGATTTTAAAAATTGGACCAAGTGATCCTCTATCCCGCCTTTAAAAGCAGCAAGTTTGACACCGTTTGGTAGGATGACCTCCGTTTGCTCGCGCTCGACCATACTGGAACCCGTTTTCATAGTATCTGACTCTACTTTTGTATTGTTTACACTGGTGTCGGTAGCACCGTCTTGCTTGCTTCCACTACAGCCTTTTCCAAATAAAAACCAAAGCGCAGCCAATACGACCAGGGCGATTAAAATCTTCCACCAACCGCCACCGGAACCGCTTCCAGAACCGGTTCCAGCGATTGCTGCCCTGGACTCTTCCGCTCTTGGCAATGACAAGGGCTCTTTATGTGCTTCGAGTTCATTTGCCGGATTAATGGATATTGACTTATGACTATCCACCTCCTTAGTAACATCAGCAGGAATTGCATGTTCAGTCGCGGATTCTTCCGGCGCAGAAAAATGTGCACCATCAAAAAGCTTCCCAAAGGCGCCTAAGCCTAACCCAGCTGGAACAGCAGCAGCAAAAGCGGTTTTATTTTCCTCCAAAACATGACCGATACGATCAAAATCCCAATTTTGGCCCTTATTTGTTAGACTGGAGAATATCGCGGGCAAAGAAAAATTCATTAATTTCCCAATAGAACTGCCATCATACCCCAAATAACCGGCAACAGTACTCAAAACAGTATCCAGACCGCCACCAAATATTGATCCCAATAAACCCTGAGCATTCTCGCCTTTCACAGCAGGATCCGCTGCGGGCTCATCTGCTTTGGTTACACTACCGAGAAGCTCGCGGAAATCAAAATTCGCAAAGTGCTGCTTAGCCCTTTCAAGTATCGCCGAAATCCCACTACCGGAATCGGAATGTTGGCTTAAACCTAAAAACAAGGCGGGAATTGTTACATTCAAACCATGCTTTACCCCTTCTTTATCCTGATTTAAAACTTGCCCTATCTGAGCGACAGCCTCTTCGTCAAAAAAGTCCTTCGCCCCTTTTAAAAGCTGATTTTCCATAATCTTTGTTTGTTTATAGTTTATATAAAACTCTAACAAACAAAGGTTTAATTTGTTTACCCTACACGATTTAACGATCAAAATCACCGGAAAGCCATTTTGGTAGAACAAACTCGGATGCCAGGTGTGCCCATTGGTAACTTTGCCAATCAGCTCTACTGATCCACAGCACTTCTTCCAGTTCTTCATAAGGCTCAAATGCATGACGCTCTGCCAGTTTAATTAAATAGATATAGCCCACGACCACCGTATTTACCTCATTTACAGCCTGTGTACTGTGACTACCGATAAAGCTTATTTCCATGCTGCTCACATCATACCGAAGCTCCTCTTTCAGTTCACGAATTAAGGTCTGCTCACGGCTTTCTTCAGGCCCTACCTTCCCCCCAGGTAGCTGAAAATAGCTAGACCCTTTTTTACGTACCATTAGCAAATCCCCTTCCGGAGCAAGCATCACCGCCGAGCAAATAACAATTTTGTCCATATCATTTATTTCAGATCACAAAACTAACTTTTTATCCATCATCGAAGAAATATCTCGCCCGCATTCAAGACAGCTCTTTAAAATAAAATTTTACCGCAATAAACGCCTTATCATTGAAAATCTGTTACAGTTCACAAAACGAATAGTAAGGTTTAACAGCAAATCTATTTCCTTCAACTGCAATAAAATTGCAAATAATAAACTAATTATCTAAGTTTAAGGTATAAAACGATAATCTATACTTCCATATATGAATCGAAGATTAACCTGTTTAATACTAAGCATATTGTTTCTATTGCCGGGATGCCAGCAGGACAAGAAAAACACAGCAAAAACCAATCAGCAAACTGAGCAGCAAAAACCTACTCCACCTAAAGAGCAGATTGAGCAGAAAAAAATACTTACCGCTGAGGATATTATCTTAAAAAAAGAGCTGCTTTACAACAAATACACCCTGGAAGACAGCTATCCTTACAAAGACACTACACGCAGTTTTCAATGGGAAAAGATCAAAGAACGCCTGGCCTTTATCGAAAATTTTCAACAGACGCCATCGCTGTATGGGGTTCTACAGAATTATCAAAATGAAAAAGGCGAAGCCCCAACAATACAGGACTATAAACGGGACTCTTATAAACGCGTATCCGACAGTTTCAACGTCGAACGCTATCAAGCGGCACCACTCTACGATCTTAACAGCGCCAAAGCTGTTCGTTACGGTCGGGACGGCTGGCTCGTCCGCATACAAGGCCCCGACAGCATAGCTCGAATTCCGATTGAAGGTATTTCATTCGAAGGAAAATATACGGTTCCCAAAAGGTATCTGCGTATTATTAGCGACACCGTGCAGTTCAAGATCATCAATGTCGTCGATGTAAAGAACCAAAATATCTGCACCTTGGAAAAAGTCGGAAACGAATGGCTTGTCCGAAGCATGAATCCTGTGACGAGTGGCCGGCACAAACCTCCCCATGCCCAGGAAACTCCAACAGGCCTCTTTGTTGTCCAGGAACACAAATCCAAGATGTTTTATTATGAAGACGGCACCAAAACTTACGCCGGATTCGCGCCTTATGCCACTCGATTTACCGCCGGGGCCTATATACATGGAGTTCCAGTCAACAATCCCAATGGCAGCATTATCGAATATAGTGAGAGCCTAGGCACAACACCCAAGTCGCATATGTGCGTCAGAAATGCGTCATCTCACGCTCAATTTGTCTATAAACGGTCAAAAGACCTCGCTTCACTGGTCGTTGTTATTGATTAACAATATTTAACATTCTGTAAATCAAATATGTATTAACTTTAATAATTAATTTTGTAAACATCTACACAGAAAAGGGAGAAGAATGGGAAATACGTTTATGTTTCTTTTGATGGCACTCAATACAGCATTGTCCTCACAAGAAGAATTAAAAACAACAGATCAACAAACCACCAGCACTCATCGTATCAATGTCGAACGTCAACGCACCGAAGTTGACTCGTTGTATGATGAAATGAATCTAGGCAAAGTATTAAAATACGAAGCGTTTCGTCAGGCAATGGAAGGCAGAAAAGAACTTCCGATCCACAACAAGGACATCATGACCGTCATTGACTTTTCATTGGCATCAACGGAAAAAAGACTTGTGGTACTCGACCTTGCGCACAAAAAAGTACTTTTCAACACACTGGTTGCGCATGGAAAAAATAGCGGAGAAAACTATGCCGTCAATTTTTCAAATCAACAGGAGTCACTTAAAAGTTCTTTAGGGTTCTTCACAACAGAAAACACGTACAACGGCGAGAACGGCTACTCCTTGGTATTAAATGGTCTTGAAGAAGGTATAAATGACAATGCAAAAGCAAGATATGTTGTGATGCATGGCGCCGATTACTGTAGCACAGGAACAATAGCAAGCTTAGGCAGACTCGGTAAAAGCTACGGCTGCCCCGCAGTACCAAGGGAATTTGCAGGCCCTATCATTAACACCATCAAAGATGGAACGTTGTTGTTTATTTATGCCGACAACTCCGAATATCTCACAAAGACACACTTGATCCATCAACCCAATATATTGATGGCTCAATTTCAAAAAAGACCACCTGCATTTGATCACGAAGGCTAATAAATAAAAAAAGCCTGATGAAAATACTTCATCAGGCTTTTTTTATTTTATAAATTGTCTTTCGATACACCGCTACCGGACCAATACGACCCTAAGATTTATGCTTTTTCTTAAATTTCAACATCCAATTGTAAATTGCATCATCATGGAACAATCGCTCCACACTTCCATGCGTCCCCCCTTTTATCACATTTAAGCTCACATTTGCATCCGGATCTTCTCTTTTGATCGCATTCATAATTTTTCTGGACTCCGAAATTGGCACTGCACGATCAGCGGTACCATGATGAAGCCATATCGGCACCTGCGTCAGGTTAGAAGCATACTGACTCGATCCGCCGCCACATATTGCTACTGCAGCAGCCACCCTTTCGGGATATTTACCAGCCACATCCATCGTGCCATAGCCCCCCATACTCATGCCGCAAACGTAAATACGGTCGGGGTCAGCATTATAATGCTCAATAACATAGTCGACAATTTCGATTACTTTGTCCGGATCCCATCCTCCCCGGGACTGTGGCGCAACAATTATCCCAGGTACCTCCTGCCCTTTGTTGATGGCATACAATACACCATAACGCTTTACACGATCTAAATTTGTCCCGGACAAACTTCTTCCATGTAAAAACACAAATACAGGCTGTTTTTCAGATTCCAATGAATCTGGTGCGGCATCTTTCAATAAAAAAGGATAAGCAGTTTCTCCTTTTATAGCATGTATTTCCTGCGCGTTTACGCGCATCAACAGCATAAAGAAAAAAAAGATATACAGGTAAACTTTTCGCATATTTCTTGTCTATGACTATCTAGCTTAATTTTGGAGCACTAAAAATACAATTAAATGACTTTTATGACACGCATTTAACATGTTTTAACATTTCAACTGCGACAGCATTACACTTTAGCACAAAGCAAAGACTTCATCCCATATTGGCCCGAACTGATCATTTCGAAGATTCCATCCAATTATAATTGCATTTCATGCCAAATTTATCTTAGTTTGTAACATTGCGCAAAATATCCAAGCTCTCACATGAAAATATTGCATACCGCCGATTGGCATTTAGGAAAACGATTGGACAGTTTCTCCCGGATAGATGAACAAGTACTGGTCATGAATGAAATCGTTGATATCGCAGACCGGGAAAACGTGGATCTCGTGATCATTGCAGGAGATCTGTTCGATGCATTCAATCCCGGTGTGGAAGCCATTGAGCTATTCTACCGAACAATCAAGCGTCTTACCAAGAATGGCATACGCCCAGTACTAGCAATCGCGGGCAATCACGATTCACCCCATTTGATTGACGCGCCCGATCCTTTGGCACGAGCGTCGGGCATCATCCTAATTGGGCATCCGCATGCTGTGGTTACCCCTTTCGCAACAGATGGCTTCACCGTGTTACAGTCAGATATGGGCTTCATTGAATTGAGCTTACCGCAATTTGACTACCCGATTCGTATTCTTCATACAGCCTATGCCAACGAAATACGCTTAAAACAATATCTAGGCGAAGAGAAAGAAAGTAAATTAAATGAGGTCTTAGCAGCAAATTGGCAAAAAATAGCCAATACCTATTGCGATGATAAAGGCGTGAATATATTGACGGCACATCTTTACATGAATAAATTGGGCAGCGCACTTTTAGAGGAGCCTGACGGCGAAAAACCGGTCAAAATTGGCAATGCAGACTTAATCTATTCAGAGGCCATCCCACCACAGGTCCAATATACCGCATTAGGGCATCTCCACGGGTATAAAAATATCGGTTCTGCCGAAAAACCGGTGGTTTATGCATCTTCACCCCTATGTTATAGTTTTTCGGAGGCTGGGCAAGCTAAATACGTCGCACTGGTCAATGTATCGGCCGGCGAGCAAGCAAGGGTTGAGCGCATTCCACTAACTCAGGGCAAACCGCTGATCCGAAAATCGTTCGACGATATTGAACAGTGCATATCCTGGTTGTCTGAAAACCCCGATGCTTTGGTGGAGCTCACGCTGAAATCAGAAACCTTCTTAAAAGCCGAAGACCGCAAGCGAATCTATCAGAGCCATTCGGGAATAATCTATCTCATTCCGCTCGTTAAACAAGATGAGCAAGCGCTTCTGGACAACAAAGAAATCAATCTTACACAAGACATGTCGACCTTATTCAACGATTATTTCAAATCCAAGAATGGCAATCAGGCGCCCAATGATGACATCCTTGATCTTTTTCGCGAAATCCTAAACTCTTAATCCATGATTCCATTAAAGCTAACTCTAGAGGGTATATACTCTTATCAAGAACGTCAGACGATCGACTTTACCGCGCTTTCTCAAGCTGGGCTTTTTGGTATCTTCGGTGCTGTAGGCTCCGGTAAATCATCGATATTGGAAGCGATTACCTACGCCTTATTTGGAGAAACGGAACGCCTGAATGCACGGGATAAACGCGCTTATAACATGATGAATCTCAAGTCCAATCGATCTTATATCGAGCTTGATTTTGTCAATTTTGAAGACCGTACATTTAGAATTACCCGCGAATTTAAACGCAATTCCAAAAATTTCGATGATGTAAAATCCCCCACGGTTGTACTCTACGAAAAAATAAATGAAGAATGGGTTCCACAGGAAAGCAGCAACACACAGCATATCATTGGATTAAGCTATGAGAACTTTAAAAGAACAATCATCATTCCCCAAGGGCAGTTCAAAGAGTTTATAGAACTTGGCGCTAAGGAACGGACGGATATGATGAAAGAGATTTTTCAACTGCATCGATTTGACCTGCAGGATAAAGTTTCCAACCTCTATAAAAAAAATCAGTCCGAGCTGGATCACCTCAACGGTCAATTAATAGGTTTTGACGAGGTTACAAGCGAACAGATAGAAACGACCGAAACAAATCTCCAACTGGCAGTCGAGTCCTTTGTCGCGATTGAATCGTCGTACAAGTCGCATCATGAAAAGTTCTTAAGGCTCAAAAAACTCAAAGAGGATGTCTTAGAGCTTCGTACGGTGAAGGCGCTCTTTCAGCAATTGCTAGAACAAAAAGGTGAAAAAGAGACCTTACGATTAAAGTTAAACCGCTTTGAGGAAGCGCAAACCAACTTTCTACATATTCTTAAATCCAAGGAAAAATTAGCACAAGAAGGCCTAATTGCACATAAAAGAGTAGAAACCGAAAAAAAGAGACAGGCCGAAATTCAGCAGCTGATGCAGGAGCATTCCTCAAATCTCAATCTGTTGAAATCACAATACGAACTACTGCCGCAACGTCGTGTCCAGGAACTGGACCTTGAATTGATAAGCCAATTGATTACGTTTTCAAATGAAATTAAGAGTTTACAGGATCGGGCACAGAAGGGGCGTAATTTTGTGGAGGAAACAAGAGCGCAACAACGACATTTTAAAGCCAAAATCCAAGAGACAGAAATTCAGATCGCTAGGCTAAAGCAATCAAAGCCTTCTGCCCATGAACTCATGGAGCTGGGCCAGTGGTACGCCAAACAGCAGGGCATCCAACAACAGGAAGACGATCTAAACAAGCAGGCCATTGATTTAGAAACAAGTATAGCTGTGCTGAAGCAGGAACTCCAGGCCATTCATCCGGACCTCGAAAAATTCCGATCAAATCACCTCCTTGTAGCCAGTGCCCTCGAGCGAAAACTTCAGTCTCTCCAAAATGAAAAATCACATCTTCTCCTGCAGCAAAGGTTGACCCAATATGCAGAAAACCTTAAAGCAGGATCCCCATGTCCACTATGTGGAGCATTGGAACATCCTGCTATCAACCAAGGACAGGATATTTCCCAGGAAGTTGCCGCCAATGAAAAATTGATTGCCGAGACAAATGAAAGTCTTAAGCATCAACAGGACCAACAATTCCAAGTCGAAAAACTCCAGCTGCGCTTGCAGTCATTAAATGAGCAGCAACAAGATCTAAACACGAAAATTCAGCTGAATACCAATAGCAAAATTGCGCATGCTCAGCAATTTACATGGATCGGTTATAGCGCTACGGATGAATCCAGCTACACATCAAATAAGCAGGAACTTGCCCGGATCGAAACACAGATAACAACAGTGGAGCAACAGCTTGGTGAGCACCAGACGACACTCGCTTCCGTTGAGGAAAAGCTGGAGAAATACAATAAAGCACTGCATCAGTTTGAACGTGATGAAGCAAGCAAACAGGCCCAGATTGATCAAAATATGGGGAACCTGAAAGCGCTGCGCTGGTCTGATTATGAGATGCGGAAATCCGAAGCAGTTGAAAAGGAATATACTGCACTGAAAAGATCAAATCTGGAGATTGAGCGCGACTACATTACTTTAAGCGAACGATTAAATGAGTTAAACAGTCAATTTGCAGCACAATACAGCTTGGTACAGACGATTGTTGAACAGCTTGCAGATATCCGTCGTGAAAGTCAAGAAACCGATGCTACAATCCAGCAGCTACTTGTGGCTTCATCCTTTGAAACTTTGGCAGAGATTCGGCAAATTCTTGCCGAGAATTTGTCTGTCATACAGATCCGACAAGAGCTTGAACAGTTTCAAATCCAGTTTGAAACTGTGAAGGCACAGATCAGTCAGTCGGAAAAGAAACTCGTCGACCAGGTATATGACGAGAACGAATTTCTTGCACAAGAAAAAATCCTGGATGAGAGCGCCCAACAATTGAAAGCGAGCACTGAAGCTGTTGCCCTACTTCAGCAGGAGCGCGATCAGCTAAAAATCGCCTATGCAAAAAAGGAAAATCTCCTGCAACAACAGGTAAAACTAAATTTACGCCATGACAATTTGAAGCAACTTTTTAATCTCTTTAAAGGTGCGGGCTTTGTACAATATGTTTCTTCGATTTACCTAAGGCAGCTGTGTGATCATGCAAATATTCGGTTCCATCGCATGACCCGAAATCAGCTTAGCCTACAGCTGAACGACAACAATGAATTTGAAATTATAGATTATTTGAATGAGGGAAAAAGTCGCAGTGTAAAAACATTATCCGGTGGACAGGCATTTCAGGTATCCCTAAGTTTGGCTTTGGCTTTGGCCGAAAGTGTGCAGTCAAATTCGCGTGCGGCCAAAAACTTCTTTTTTATCGATGAAGGTTTTGGAACACAAGATATCACTTCTGTTAATATTGTTTTCGAAACGCTATTGGATTTACATAAGGAAAACCGGATCGTCGGTATTATTTCACACGTTGAAGAACTCAAAGAACGTATTCCAGTGTCCCTTTCGATAGAAAAGGACGAAGAACAGGGTAGCCAAATTTTTATCAATTAATTCCGTTTTATTTTGTATATTAGTTATAGCGGTCCCGCTGAACAAGCCTGATCGCTATAACCAACAAAAACAAAAGATTATGGGCTTATTTTCAAACAACAAAAAAGGAAAAGGGTCTCATCCTTTTTTTCATAAAGCGAGCAAAGCAGTAGTCAATACGACCTTTTCAGCTAAAGATTCCAGTCCATTAAGGACAACACAATCCATGCTTTTTGTCAAACAATACGATATCCTAACGATCTTGAAGGAGGTTTTAATGCCGCAGAATCAAAACTAAATTCGAATAAAAAGGCTTATCTTTCCATCCAAAAGTGAACAATTGGTTTGGAGTTGCTGGATGCAAAATAGCGTCATTGCCATTCTCATGGAGCCACCCAATCCAAACTGATCCGGGGACAAAAAAAAGAAATTCAAAAAATCATTGAAATTATAAAAAAGGAAGTTTAATTTAACAAGATAAAACTTTTCTAAAAAAATATTGTCATACGATAAATAACAATCGATAGACAGTATATTTGTCAGCTATATGAAGTACAAACAAATCAACAATAATTCCATCAATCAAATCATGCTAATCGTCATCATTCTGGCGATATGTATATTGATCTTTACAAGCCTATTCTACTACCTACCCGGTTTTCTGGGAGCAGTTACCTTATATGTTCTTTTTAGAAAAATCAACTTTAAGCTGACTGAAGAAAAAAAATGGAATAAATCTTTCGCCAGTATTTTATTGATATTATTGACCATCATATTCTTGGTAGGACCACTCTATCTGTTAATCAACTACATGGTACCTCAGGTAACAGAAGTCATTAGCAACAAAGACGATCTGATGCACAAGTTTGACTCGATCAAAACCTACTTTAAAGACAGTCCTTATTTAAGCAATATTGATCTTTCAGATACTGCCTTAATGGGAGCGCTTCAAAAAGCAGCTAAATTCATACCCAATATTCTGAATTCCGTTGCAGAAGTGGGTGTCAATATATTGGTTGCTTTGTTTGTTTTGTATTTCATGTTGGTTAGCAGCAAAAAATTGGAACAAACCATCTATCAAGCGATCCCTTTCACCAAGGCCAGTAAAGCCGAATTGTGGAAAGAGTTTGACATGATGGTAAAATCCAATGCAATCGGTATCCCGATTTTGGCCATGTGCCAAGGTATTGTAGCCGGTCTTGGCTATTGGTTCTTTGGCTTGGAAAGCCCTATCTTTCTAGGGATACTCACCGCTGTTTCCACCATAATTCCTATTTTGGGAACGATGGTAGTCTATCTACCGGCAGCGCTTTTTCTACTTGCGAATGGGCAGTCCGGAAATGCAATAGGTCTTGCCTTATACGGGATCATTATCATCGGGAGTATTGATAATGTCCTTCGGTTTACCATATTGAAAAAGTTGGGCGATGTACATCCATTAATAACCGTGTTCGGGGTATTGTTAGGATTAAATCTATTTGGTATGCTGGGATTGATCTTCGGTCCGCTCATTTTATCCTGCGTTAGCGTACTCCTGAAAGTCTACAGTATTGAATTTGGACGAAGTACGCCTGAAATCATTCAATCTACCTCATTGACAGACACAAAGTCTACTCATGACAGCCCTGACATTATAGAATAAGGGCACTTCAATAGGTTAAGTTGATTTGATCACAAATGCATCAATATCCAGTAAACTGTCATAAATGAGATTCAACGATTGATAATCCCTTTTTTTTCATAGTTTTGAATCATTAATACAATAGATTGTTCAATGCTTTCTACACAGAATTTGACAATTTATTAAGCATAAATATTAAAACGATAAAATCACTAAAACTGATTTAAAAGCAAACGTATTCTATGAATAAAAAGATAATCTTAGGAGTGACTGTGGCATTGGCTGCCGGAATTCTTTCCTCATGTAACAACAACAAACCGAAAACAGATCATACTGCAAATACGACCCAGGAAGCCAGCGCTGAAAGCCATGACCATGCAGGTCACGATCATGCAGGCCACGACCATAGTCAAGCTGCACCAACGCAATCTTCCGACCCTGCAGCCATTCTCCCTAATTTCACATTTTATCAGCTTCGTTCGGGCATCCGTGTTACGCAGGAAAACGTTGCCAAAGACAAGAATACCGTGTTTATCCTATTTGATCCAGGATGTAGTCATTGTCAACATGAAGCTACGGAGCTAGAAAAGAATATTGATCGTATAAAAGACGTCAATATCTATTATATTTCCATGAATGACCCGGCATTAGTATTAGGTTTTTTTGACACATTCGCTCCTAAGCTATCCAAAGCATCTAATGTAGAGGTATTGATTGATAAAGACCAAACGTTTATACAAACAATCCATGTGCCTTCACAATTTCCGGCAAATTATGTGTATGGTGCGGATGGAAAGCTAAAAGCGCATTGGGAAGGTGAAAAAAATATTAACGAAGCAATAAGCCAATTTCATAAATAATCTGAAATGCTAAACATAGCAATCAATGGATTCGGACGTATCGGTAGAAATACACTACGTAATATCTTTTTAAGGGGGGCTTTCGATGAACTGAATGTCATCGCTATCAATGATCTGACAGACACCAAGACGTTGGCCCATCTATTTAAATATGATTCTGTACATGGTCCTTTTCCTGGTACTGTGACGCACGACGACAAACATATTATTGTCAATGATCTTTCCATCTTGGTCACCAATGAAAAAGATCCCGCGGCATTGCCTTGGAGGGAGCTTCAGATTGATGTTGTCATAGAATCTACGGGGTACTTTACCAGTCGTGACAAAGCGTCGTTGCACTTGGAAGCTGGTGCAAAAAAAGTGATTATTTCCGCACCGGCACAAGATAAAGACATTCCAACAGTGGTATTGGGCATTAATGATCGTGTCATTGATTTATCTGCTTCGATTTTATCCAATGCCTCCTGTACAACAAACAATGTTGCTCCCCTAGTTAAAATATTGGATGAAAATTGGGGCATCAAAGATGGTTATATTACCACGGTTCACTCCATGACTGGAGACCAGAATCTTCACGACGCACCACATAAAGATTTAAGGAGAGCGCGGGCAGCATCGTCGGCGATCATTCCAACAACTACTGGTGCTGCTAAGGCGATAACCAATGTCTTTCCACATTTGCAGCATAAATTAGGGGGCGCAGGCATACGTGTACCTGTACTTAATGGCTCATTGACGGACTTTACCTGTACACTTGAGAAAGAAACCACGGTAGAAGAAATTAATAAAGCGTTCAAAGCAGCAGCAGAAAACGACTTAAAAAATGTATTATTTTATACAGAAGACCCCATAGTTTCGGTAGATATCATCAATAACCCCTATTCATGTGTATTTGATGCCCAGTTAACCTCGGTAGTGGGTGGTCTGGTCAAGGTTGTGGGCTGGTATGACAATGAATTTGGTTATTCTAATCGTTTGGTTGACCTCCTGATCAAGATCGACAAGCTTGTATAATCAGCTGCCCTGCAGCATCTTACGATAGGTTCCGGTATAAAAAAAGCGTCTTTGCCAGCTATAGTTGACAAGGACGCTTTTTTCTTCACGCCTTAATTTTACATTTCCCCTTCTACGCCTAAGCCAAACAACGCAAAATCATACTTGACCGGATCCAGCGGATCTAGTAGGCGTAGATTAGCCGTTAATTCCTGGGCTGTTTTCCAATTCACTTTATCCAATGTAATTAGACCAAATTTACGGGCAACGCGCTCAACATGAACATCGCACGGACAGATTAGATCTTTTGGGGACAGACGGTGCCAAATCCCAAAGTCTACCCCTTTTGTATCTTTTCTGACCATCCAACGTAAAAACATATTGATCCGCTTGACGGTTGACTTCTGTGCTGGACTACTAATGTGTTTCCGTGTGCGAACAGGATAATCAGGCAACGAAAAGAAATAGGTTTTAAAGGCATTCAGTGCCATTTCTAAGTCAACCTCCTCCCTGTTCTCCTGCCCTACAAGAAAAGCATCTTCTAAAGATTCGAAATGCTGATAGTGATGCTTAAAAAAAGAAACAAAATAAAGAATATCGGTATCATTGAACGTGCGGTGTTTAAATCCCAGTAAGGTTTTTAAATCCTGCTCTTGGTGATTGACGATATAATCGTATGGTGAACCATCCATTCGAGCCACCAGCTCGTTGCATTTATTGATAATCGTCTTTCTTTGCCCCCAAGCCATAATGGAAGCCAAGAATCCCATGATCTCAATGTCCTGCTTCGCTGAAAATTGATGCGGAATGGATATGGGATCATTTGGAATAAAACCAGGTTGATTATATTCATCAACTTTCTTATCCAAGAAATCTTTCAGATCAAAATCAACTGCCATGCTAATCCTTATCTTCCTGTCTGCAATATGCCTTTACAAATCTTTGCGATCAAGCCTGGACCTTCGTAGATAAAACCGGTATAAACTTGAATAAGACTGGCTCCAGCATCTAACTTCTCTATGGCATCTTTCGCCGAATGAATCCCCCCTACACCAATGATAGGAAATGCCTTGTTGGACTTTTCACTTAAGTAGCGAATAACTTCTGTTGAACGCTTGGTCAAAGGACGTCCACTTACCCCGCCCGCTTCATTAATAAGTTCCTGTTGACTCTTTAAGCCTTCTCTTGAAATTGTTGTATTCGTTGCGATGACACCTGCAATTTGTGTCTCCAATACGATCTCGACGATATCATCCAATTGACTATCCGTCAAATCAGGTGCTATTTTAAGCAGAATTGGCTTCGGAGCTATTTTAGCGACGTTGAGGCTTTGTAAAGTATTTAATAGATGTTTTAAAGGTTCCTTTTCCTGCAAATCGCGTAAGCCCGGTGTGTTCGGGGAGCTCACATTGACAACAAAATAATCCACGTAGTCAAACAATGCATTGAAGCAATAAATGTAGTCATTGACAGCTTCTTCATTAGGCGTCACCTTATTCTTACCGATATTCCCCCCTATTAACAATCCTTTTCGATCCTTTAGATTTTTCAATCTTGTGGCAGCAACGTCTGCCCCTTGATTATTAAATCCCATTCTATTGATCAAAGCTTCATCGGAAACAAGTCGGAACATCCTGGGTTTATCGTTGCCCGGTTGTGGCTTAGGAGTTACCGTTCCAATTTCGATAAAACCAAATCCCAAATTAGTCATATCTGCAATATATTCCGCATTTTTATCAAAGCCAGCAGCAAGGCCCACAGGATTTTTAAATTTCAATCCAAAGACTTCGCGTTCCAAACGTGGATCTTCCACGGTAAAAAAAGCATTCAATAATTGTTTGGCGCCCCAAATTTTTGAGAAAACATTCAATCCACCGGTCACTTTATGGTGAGCCGTCTCCGGATTCATTGTAAAGAATATAGGTTTGACTAATTTATACATAATCGCAAAGTTACTCAAAGAAGAAGAAATATTCATTACTTTTGTACTTTTGCAGTTGAAATGATATCAATAAATAATTTAACATTTGAAATAGGATCTCGCGCTTTATATGACGAAGCAAACTGGCATATCAAACCAGGAGATAAAGTTGGCTTGATCGGTGCCAATGGTACAGGTAAATCGACTTTACTTCGCCTTATTGTCGGTCAATATACGCCCACATCAGGAACGATTTCCATGGCGAAGGACCTTAAGATTGGTTATTTAAACCAGGACTTATTGTCGTACCATTCTGACAAAAGCATTCTGCATGTTGCCATGGAAGCTTTTGAGCGCCAAAATCAATTACATGCCGAAATCGAAGACTTACTCCACAAACTAGAAACAGATTATTCGGATGACATACTGAATAAACTAAGCGATAAACAAGTAGAATTTGAGGCCTTAGATGGTTATAACATCGAATTTAAGGCCCATGAAATCCTTGCTGGTCTAGGTTTTTCGGAAGAAGAACAAAAAAGACCATTGGCCACTTTCTCTGGAGGGTGGCGTATGCGGGTTATGCTTGCCCGTATCTTATTGCAAACTCCGGATATTCTGTTACTGGATGAGCCGACCAACCACATGGACTTACCTTCCATTAAATGGCTGGAGAACTATCTGCAAGCCTTTGATGGGGCCATTGTGATTGTTTCCCACGATCGATATTTCCTTGACCGCATCATCAAGAAAACGGTAGAATCACGTAAAGGAAAATTAACACTTTATGCAGGTAATTACAGTTTTTATCTTGAAGAGAAGGAATTACGAAATGAATTGCAGGCCAATCAGTTTAAAAACCAGCAAGCCAAGATAAAACAGGAAGAACGTTTAATTGAGCGTTTCCGCGCTAAGGCTTCCAAAGCCAAAATGGCGCAGTCGCGGATCAAAGCGTTGGATCGCTTGGAGAGAATTGACGATGTTGACGATGACAACCCTACAGTAAACTTCAGCTTTAAATTTTCAAAACCTTCAGGTCGTCACGTTGTGACGTTGGAAAATATTTCCAAGTCCTACCCTAACCTGGAGATCTTAAAAAATACCTCAGCAATTATAGAAAAGGGTGATAAGATTGCACTAATTGGTGCCAATGGTAAAGGTAAATCTACCCTCTTACGTATCGTGGCTAACGCGGATCACGAGTTTGAAGGAAAAGCAGAGCAGGGACACAACGTGTCGCAAACATTTTTTGCCCAACACCAACTGGAAGCCTTACACCTGGAAAATTCCATCCTTGCCGAGTTACAAACTTTCGCACCGAAGCATACAGAGACCGAATTGCGCTCCATTCTTGGATGTTTTCTATTCACCGGAGACGATGCTTTCAAAAAGATCAAAGTACTTTCCGGAGGCGAGAAATCACGTGTGGCTCTTGCAAAAGCATTAACCGCAGACGCGAACTTCTTAGCGCTCGATGAACCTACCAACCACTTGGATATGCAGTCTGTCAACATTCTGATCCAGGCTTTGCAGCAATACGAAGGTACATTTATCGTTGTATCCCACGACCGGTATTTCTTGGACAATGTGGCAAACAAAATCTGGTACATTGAAGACAAACAGATCAAGGAGTACCCAGGTACTTACCAGGAGTATGAAGAATGGGCTGCAAAACGCGTTGTGAAAGCGGAGGTAAAAACCGAGAAAAAAGTCAAGGAAGAACCCAAAGTAAAGAAGGAGAAACAACCTCTTACGGAAGATAAGACACGTTTGTTGAGCAAGAAAAATAAGGAGCTAACGTCTTTTGAACAAAAAATTGAGGAGCAGGAAATTTTAGTCAAAAACTTAGAATCGAAGCTTGCGGACGAAGCGGTTTATTCGGATGCGACTAAGTTACAGGAAACTACACGTTCTTACAACTCAGCAAAGGCATTATTGACACAATTCCAGGAGAGTTGGGAGCAGTTGGCGGAAGAAATCATGGATTTGGAAAATGATTAATTTTTTTGGCTTAAAATCAGCTTATTAAGCATTAGAGCGTGATTTTAAGCCAAAATTATTTGCAGGAATAGGATTAAAGCCCTACTTTTGCATCACTTCAAACAAGGAACGGTAGTTCAAAAATAAAGAAGTAAGATTCCGTAGCTCAGCTGGTAGAGCAATACACTTTTAATGTATGGGTCCTGGGTTCGAATCCCAGCGGGATCACAGAAAAAAGCTAATCACAAGATTAGCTTTTTTTGTTTATATGAATTATAAATGACAAAGACTGGACGATTATGTTATCTATTCTCACTCAATGACTTTAACCTTTTAATTCCGTTCAAAATACCTCCTCTAATCATATTTCCATATCCGTCATCAGATAATTTGTCCGTGAACGAAAGTGCTGATTGATAATTTTTTTCTGCATTTTCAGCATCGCCTAGATCCTCATAGCATTTGGCAATGTTCAAGTACAGCGACGGGAAGGCCCCGCTGACATCGTTGTTCTTTATTTCTTGAGCCAAATGTAAGGCCGTCTCATCCCGTTTCAATTTGTCTGCAACACTCTTCTGATGTCTTGCTATATAATGGGCTGCTATAAATCTTTCAAAGTCATTTATCGCTTCATTCCAAGCTTGAGTAAATAATTTGCTTGCTTCTTCCGGTTTTCCCTCGATGTCCATACCTTGGGCACAAAGTTTAACGGCGTGGTTATCTGGATCTAAATACATATTGATTATTTTTAAAAATGTAACTAATCAAATTTAAAACATTCCAACTTTAGACGCGTTGATGTATGTCAAAAAATCATTTCGATTTAAGCCTGCTCAACGTTTCTTGTGTAATATCAAGATAAGAGGCAAGTATTTCTGTTACATGCTGTAGTGTGAAGCATCTGCTTATCTGGTCTATGTGTTCCTCAGTGATACTCGCGTTGTTTGTAAGATAATATTTTAGTTTTCCTATCATACCAATTATTGTTTTGTTATTTGTTTATTACTGCAAGCAGTTTTGAAGTTAATTTTTAACGACACCCATGCCAAAACGTTCTTACATGCCTAACACTTCTTGTCTATTTGAGGAAGCGCGAAACCCAGTATTTGCTTTTGAATAGTTTCAACTATTTTCAAGGTTCTGATTAATTTAGGAATATTAGGGTTCGAAAGGAGGATTGACTAGGTTTAATACAATGTAGAAATGTCTTTAAAGAATTAATCGCACTTTACTCCTATTTTTTTTACCAATTCACTAATTTGACCTAAGTGCTCCTTTCTCACTTCATCTATTGCTAAAGTTCCGCCTAGAATTAACATTTCTTTATGCTGAAAGCGTGTTCCAAGTCTGTCCTCAAGCATAACTTTTTCCATGCTCTGAGCAATACCAATTTCCTCTAAAAACTTATTAGGATGTCCGGCAGTACAGATCACTATTCCCTGCTTAATTATTTTCATCTTTGGCAGCTCTGCTACGTGGCCATAAGCATAACCAAGGCAATAAACTCTATCAAACCAGCCTTTCATCATTGCAGGACAATCGCTCCACCAAACAGGATAAAGGAAGATAATACAATCCGCATTTTCTATTTTTCGATGCTCTTCGAGCACATCATTGGGAATAGACAATTTGATATTGTTCCCCCCTTCCCGCTGGTATTCTTCTACGGTCAGATTACTCTGAAAATTGTTAGCATACAAATCGGAAACTTCAATAAAACAGTTCTCAGAAATCAACATCTTTTTTAAGTGATTATATATATCAAATGTATACGACAGATTACTAGGATGGCAGTAAACAATTAAAATATTCATAATAACAGTATTGTTTTTTCCTTCTAAGGATTACAAGATAATATATAAAGATTTCTGAAGCAAAGAATAAGTAACTGCTACCTAAACCACACTCAAACAATACCAGCACACTGCATCACACTTAAAATGAAATAATTATAAATTAATCTCATATAAATATAATATTTTACAACTAGTATCAAAAAAAACACGTAGCTTAATACAGCTGGAAGTTGGAATCATATCGTATTTTTTTAATCTTATAAATTTAAAAAATGAGAATTGCTCTATTTGGCACGCACAAAGTAGGTAAAACCACCTTAGCAGAAGAGCTGCTAGAAAAGCTTCCCGGGTATACACTGGAAGTAGAACCTTACTATCAGCTGGAATCATCGGGGCATGAATTCCTTGAAGAACCCACTGCCGAAGATTTCGTTGAACAATTTAACTACTCCGCCCAGCTAATTTCACAAAGCGGAGACAATGTAATATTCGATAGATGTGTACTCGACATCTTAGCTTATCTGTATATTCTTGATCCAAAGAAAAATATTCAGTTCCTTTTTGAAAAGACCTTTGCTATATTGGCCGAAATTGATCTTTTGGTGTTTGTCCCCATTGAAGAACCCGATTTGATACCTTGCCACAAGTCGGATCTACCCAAACTTAGATCTAAAGTTAATGATTTACTCCGCGATTGGATTGACGACTTTGGTATACAAGCTATTGAAGTAAACGGCCCATTATCGAGTCGTAATAACCAGATACATGCAAAAATTAAATCCTGAGATGTTAGATTTTTATATTATTGATGATAAACAAGTAAAACCAGATTTCCCTGAAAAGGCAGGATTGGTTTTCGCTGGACAACTTGAAGAAAAAACTTTCAGCAGTCTTCAGCGAAAAGGCATAATCGCCACACGATTTGACTATTATACGGATTTCAGGCTGGATACTGCTCTGATTAAACAAATTGAGCAAATTATACTAAACAAGGGACTCCAAATGGATACTGACATAAATAGCTTCATCCAAATACTTGACATTGCAAGTAACAAACAAAGTGGTTTAATTGCCTATAGTGATTAAACATATCTTTTGCATGAAGCGCGGTCCCTCCTTCGCTAAAACGGATCGTTTGAGCTCCCTATAAAGTTCATAAACTCAATTTTGGGCTCAACAGCAAGGTTTTTATCTCTTTGTTCCTGAAAAAGGACAAAGCTCGGTATTCTCAGCAATTGATCCTGTATCTCTTTATTCTTATATTGGGAAATATGTACGAAAGTATTGCTTTCACCACCCTGCAAAATAGTATACAGGAATTGTGTTCCATCTAACTTCCTGAAATCTTTGAGAAAGCTTTCAATCATTTTTTTATTCATGTGTACATAGTCATCATGGACACTATAGGTTACTTTAACAACGATCATTTCTTTTATTAATTTATGTTTATAAATGCACAGCGGAATTTTCAATGCGCAAAGGGAGCTTCTCGATTTCACGTAAACTGACAGTCGAAGAAAGCCTTTGTGAATTGGACAACAAGATATGAAAAATTTGGGTCATTGGATCTCGGAATGTACAATCTATAAGCATTAAAATGCCGGCAGCTGAGTGTACCAGCAATAAAAATTGTGAATCCCCATAAACGATTCGGTACATCACAAAAAATGAGACTAACCATCGGGATTTTGATACGATTTGATCAAATTTAAACCTGTTATTTCATTATTTTCAGCCATTCATTCAATAACATTTATAAACAGTTAGCAAGTCCATAGACATCTTCGAAATACAATCAGAAGCCATGAACAATAAAAACCTTTCTACAAAGCCACACTATCCCATTTTAGACGGACTACGAGGCGTCGCTGCGATTATCGTTGTAACCTTTCATCTCACGGAGCCATTGGGAACAGGACATCTCGATATCTTGGTCAACCATGGCTATTTGGCCGTTGATTTTTTCTTCCTTTTATCTGGATTTGTAATCGGCTATGCCTATGATGATCGCTGGCATAAAATGTCTATTGGTACCTTCTTTAAACGCCGTATTGAACGCCTTCAGCCGATGGTTATATTAGGTATGACTCTTGGCGCAATAGGCTTTTATTTTACAGATTCTACAATCTGGCCACTTATTCACACCGTTCCGCTCTGGAAAATGCTTTTGGTCATGCTCATTGGTTATACGATTCTTCCAGTTCCCCTCTCTTTGGATATTCGAGGCTGGCAGGAAATGCATCCGCTCAATAGTGTCGGTTGGTCATTGTTTTTTGAATATATTGCCAATATGCTATATGCCATCGGTATTCGCAAACTATCCAAAACAGGGTTAAGCATTTTGGTCTTTATTGCAGCTGTGGCACTCGCCCATTTGGCGATCACAAGTCCTACTGGAGATGTTAGCGGTGGCTGGACATTAAATGCTGAACAAGTGCGGATAGGAATCACCCGCACCATGTACCCTTTTTTTGCGGGACTCCTGCTATCCAGAATAACGAGCCCGAGCCGTATCCGACATGCTTTTTTATACTGTAGTATTTTAATCGCCATTGTATTGTATATGCCTCGTATAGGTGGAGCAGAACAGCTCTGGATGAACGGGATATATGAGTCGGTATGTATTATCATTGTATTCCCCCTGATCGTTTACCTGGGGACAAGCAGCATATCAAGCAGCAGATTAGAAAACAAGCTTTGTAAATTTCTGGGTGACATCTCGTACCCGCTATACCTCGTACACTACCCTTTCGTCTATTTTTATGTTGCCTGGATCAGCAACAATAAGGATATGACGCTTATAAAAGCTTTGCCTTATGCCCTATTGATTTTGGTAGGAAGTATTACAATGGCCTATGTAAGCTTGAAATGGTATGACGAACCTGTCCGCAAATGGCTCAGAAAGAAACTGGGTTAATGTATAAAAAATTTGCCGGCATAAGAGGCAACCGCTAAAAATAGTGCTATTCAATACACCTGTTTAACGTTTCAGTATTCTTCGAATAGCTTGTTGTTCATGCCGTAACAACAAATTAAGTTCGTCGGGACTAACAGTCGACTTTGCAGCAATAAACAATACATTTGGGTAGTCAATGAGTTTTTCTTGCAATAATTTCGCTCGCTTCATGTGAAAATCTGAGGTAATCACGATGAAGAGATCCGGAGAGATCTTTTTGATGATCTCTTTTGATAGCATAAAATCTTCGTCAGTATTTGTGGATAGTACACATGGAAGTAAATCTTTCTCCGCGACACCTCTTTCCATAAGATAAGCTTGAGCATAAGCGCCATGCGGCTTTTCTGTCCGATTGAAATGTTCACCCATGCCGCCGGTACACAAAATTGTAGTCCCTTCATTATGACAATAGAAATTATAGGCACATTCATTTCTATCTAATGCCATAACGCTGAGATTCCCCTGCTCATCATTGGGTGCGCCCAACAATAATATCAGGTTTTTAATTTTTTCCATACGATTTAAATATTCATACAATCAAATGTAATAAGACCTGGATGAAAAGCAAGTAAGAAGTCGGTTAAATTTTATCCAGCCATTATTAACTCTCAACCATTTCATGCTCAAATAAATTAAAATGTTACAAAACATTTTTCAAAGTTGATTAATCAATCGATTGACTAAACTAATTGTGATAAAAGTTTATTTTTTTACACACCAATAAAAGATGCCTTATTTATATTTATTGATACACAATATAAACCATTATGAGAAAACTTTTAAATCTAATGCTTGCAACCCTCGCTTTAGGGGCTGCATCCTGTAACAAGACCTTGGTAAATACCGAAGAAAGTGTCGAAACTCTAAAAGCAAAAACATCAACTAGCTCGGTAACAAATGAATGGAACAGTAATCCCTACAAGCTGAACGTCATCTATTTTGTTCCAAATGATGTGGATTCCATTCCCAACTTCAGAAAGCGTCTTAGCAAGATCCTGTTGGACGCCCAAAATATGTTTGCAAATAATATGGATCGCGAAGGCTTCGGCAGAAAATCCTTCGGATTGGATCTGCTCAATGACAGCCTGATTAATATCCATTACATCGCTGGAAAATATGGCAAAGCTACTTATCCGTACTCAGGGGGCAGCGGCGCTGTGAAAGCCGAAGTGGACAGCTATTTTAATCAAAATCCGTCAGGAAAAAAAAGCGAGCACAATCTAATCATTATTCCAACCTACAATACAGATCCAGCTAATCCGGGAGGCCCTCCATTCTATGGCACAGGTACCAGCTGCTACGCATTAGATTATGTAAATCTGGACGCCAAAAACTTAGGAATAGGCGGTGATATTGGATGGAAAGCAACTGTATGGATAGGTGGAATGATTCACGAACTGGGCCATGGCTTAAATGCCAGCCACAACAGAATGAACAAAACGTTAGCGCCAGCTTTAGGTACGGCATTGATGGGTTCGGGCAATTCAACCTATGGAATCTCTACAACTTCTTTGACCAGTACCACAGCAGCAACATTTAACAATAGCCAAGTATTCAGCTCTGTGGTAAGAACTGACTGGTACGCATCCGCATCTGCAGAAATAACATCCTTGTCATCAAGCTTTGTGAACAATAAGATTATCGTTTCCGGGAAATTTACAACAACAAAACCGGTCAATGACATTGTTGTTTGGCATGATAGGGAGCCATTTGGAGTGAATAACGATTATGATGCCGTACAATGGTCGACAAAAATAATTGGACAGGATAGTTTTCGATTTGAGTGCCCATTAGCTGATTTTTATGATCTGACAGGGAATTACGAAATGAGAATAGGATTTCTCCATGTCAATGGAAGCCGTACCACCTTAGGATACGCCTATAACTTCGTTAACAATATACCCGATTTATCGAAGGTTGTGACCTATAAACTGTTACCGACAACAGGTTGGTCAATTGTAGCTAGCGATAGTAATGAGCCTGGATCACCAGCCAGCAATGTATTGGATATGAATAGAAGTACGGTCTGGCATACTCCGTGGTCGTCCACTCAAACCCCGCAGCCACATTTCTTTTCCGTCAATATGGGTGCATTACGCACCGTGAAAGGTATTGCTTTCCGTAACCGCGATAATTTAAATGGAGCGATGAAAGATGTCAATATTTACTCAAGTACAAATGGTGTAAGTTGGACCTTGATCAAAACGACACAATTGAGCAAAGTCGCGGGCTCCTGGATCAATGTCGACCTTACTACATCCGTTAGCACCCAATACCTTAAAATAGAGTCGACAAGTTCTTGGGGTGATTTCTTCTATTCTCATCTTGCAGATTTTGGTGCATATTAAAACTTAGATCGATAGAATAAACGGCCGGTATAACAAATAGTACCGGCCTTTTTTAGCTTTGATCAACACCGAATAAGTGAGATTCATAATTGAGGGTAGCAAATAATTTTATATTTTTAGTAGATCATACTGACTTTGACTTATCAATAAGCTAGAAAAAACGATCGAAATAATCACTTATCACTAAAATTAGGATGAATAGACAAGAACTGATCAAAACTTTTTCTGACAACCACCATACGGTTATTGCCTATATCCAGGCATTACCTGAGCCCCATTTTTCATATCGTAATCATGAAAAATGGACGGCTGGTCAGCAGCTAAAACATATTCTCTTAACGCTTCTACCATTTCCAAAGGTACTTCAGTCAAAAGATTATATAGCCCAAAAATTCGGATCCCTGCAACGCGCAACCTGGGACTACGACACGGTGCGTAACAATTATCTCAAAACAAGCCGGCAGGCCCCAAGTCAATTTTTGCCTGAAGAAATCCTGCCCGCACAGAAAGAGGGGCTGATTGCGCAACTGGAAGAAGTATTGGCTAAAATCAATCAGCTATTTGTACTGTACAATGAAGAGGAGCTCGATAGCCTTGTTTTACCACATCCTTTGCTCGGCAAACTCAGTATTCGCGAAATGTTTTTTCTGATGAGCTATCATCCCTTACACCACCTGAATCAAATCAAGGAAAACTTGGTCTCATTCAATCAATGAGCTACACTTTATTTATCAGCTTTTCATCGAATCAGTGTTAACGGTACTGTCTATTCTCTTGTATGGACCATATCATATAAATCAAAGCCTTCAGCCCAATAGTCTTTATGGATTTCCCTTAGTATAAAACCATTTTTCTTATAAAATCCGAACGTGAATTGAGAGGTACCGACTTCGATCTTTTCAACCTGATGATGGGTGTACAGAAAGTCAATACGGTGATGCAATAGATTTTTTCCAAAACCAAATCCGTGATATTTTGGATTTAAAAAACTCCAGCTCAAAAAACCTATGCGCTCATCATCAGAAAAACCTACTCCACCGCCACCAATAATTTGCCCGTTAACCAGCGCAACAAAATACGTCTCCATTTCCTGGTCAAGATATTCTGTGAAATCGGCAACCTCGCTCTGTGCAAAGTACTTCGGTATATTCATATGAAGAATATCGATCAGCTTATTTCTGTCCTGAACATCATATTTCCTAATTTCCAAATACTTATCCATAATTGGTATGATTACAAATCCCTGTCTATTGTTAACTTACATCTCCTATAAAGTTTATTAAATATAATAATAATTTAGTGTGTTTTTATTGCGCTATTTCCAGCCCTACCGATTGGCCGTATTTTTCCTAAAAAACATTAAAAACCATCGCTATTGGCTTGATTTTTGATTAATTTTACGGTCGCACTGCGGTAAGCAGATAATCATTAAATACCCAATATGCAAAAACCTCAAAAGGATATTCCGATTTTTTTTGAAGCATTAAATCAGATGCCGATTGCAACGGCGATTTATGATAATTCGAACCTCAATATCGCATTCGCCAACTCGCGAATGCTAAATATGTGGCGTACAGAGAACGAAATATTTGGACATTCCTTTGGAGAGGTTTTTCCGGTTTTTACCCAAGAAGGGTTTACAGATATACTCCGTAATGTCTGGGAAAGCGGCGTCACCTACAAGGCATTTGAAACCCCTGCAACGATCATTGACCGTGATTTCAAGATCAAACGCTATTTTGATTTTGAATACAAACCCCTCTTTGATAAGCGTGGCCGAACTTATTCCATCCTCCACACAGCCACAGATGTCACGCATAAGATACACGAAGAGAAACTTGAAGATCAAGAAAATATAACAATCAATCCCGCAACCAACCTGCGCATGATATCCTATACGCTATCACATGATGCTAAAAATCCTTTGGCTCTTGCTAAATTGGGTATAGGTGTACTAAAAGAACATTTGGATATGCAGTCCAATAGACGGCTCGAATTGTATGATGTCATTGATCAATCAGTTGAAAACATTGCTGATATTATCGACAAAACGGTCGAACTGAGTCTTGCTCCAATTAATAGACTACGGAAACAACCTGTTCGTTTAGATCTTACATTGCCCAATTGGTGCCGGGAAGCGAAATTACTATACCGTAGCCCACATACTGAACTTATCTTTGGTGACCTTTTTCCAGTAAACAGTGATCAAAATGCAATCTACCAAATCTTTACAAACTTGATCAACAATGCGGTCAAATACTCTTCGGCCAATAAGAAAGCAGCGGTGCATATCTATAGTGAAAAAGTAACGAACGGTGTATTATATATCATCAAAGACAATGGTATCGGTATTCCCCAGCATGAACTCGAAAATATACGCATGGAAAGACTCCGTGGTTCAAATTCAACGGATTATCAGGGAAAAGGCATTGGGCTGTTTATCGTTCAGGAAATTCTTGAAAGACTCAAAGCGCAGATGGCCATCTTCAGTAAGGAGAACCAAGGGACCGAAATCCGTCTATTTTTTCCAAATTAATCGAGCGACCTAGCTCTTTTATCTTCCTTTGATGGCAAATTTTGTCAATCTTATTCTGCTTTCAAGAAAAATCATTGTTGGACTCCTGATTTATGGCTAATTTTGAGTGTTTAGAAATTGTAAGCAAAATCAGACACGTCTCTATGAATCATTTTCGTAAATATTGGAAACTATTTTCCCATATTGGTGCACATCCGGGCATGTCATACATCGATTTCAAACGTGTGCACATGATAAATTTGATTGCATTGTTATGTTTATTTCCGACAATTTTCTTTTCAATCCTCAATCTTATCGACCACCGCTATGTTTTATCGGCGATTAATTTCTCCAATTCTATATGTTCGTTTACGGTCCTTCTGCTTCAATATTATGGGAAACACAATATCGCTAAGGCAACTCTATTGATAAGTAATTCTGTGTTTTTCTTCGCTGGGGCACTACTTTATAAAAATGGCGGCGAATATTTTCTATTGTGCACATTGATTGTCTCGATGTTGATGTATGACAACCGAAAGATCCATATAGTCCTTTGTATTACGGTAGCTTTCCTGATTTTACTGTTATATCTGCTTCCTGATATACTTCCCCTGAGTCAGCAAGTTCCACGATCCAGATCTGTTTTCAATATTATCAATGCGCTTGCTTTTATGGTCGTTGCGGTCAACTTTTTTCTTGATATCATCTATAAGAATATGAAAAAAATTGAGCAGCAACGCCTCAACTTAGAATCCATGAATCGGGACAAAGAAAAAATTTTTTCTATTATCGCGCACGACATCAAAAGCCCTTTTGCCAACCTGGAAGCACTGATATTTATGTTTCGTAATCAGATGCTCGATAGTACGGCATCCCAGGAATATATCCAACAGATCTATCAGCAGATTACACAGCAGAATCAAGCTTTGGATGATTTGCTACAATGGGGCAGCAGCAGTATGCAAGGTATGAATACCAAAGCATCACCCCAATTAATCAAACCTATGATACAACAAATTATTAAAGTTTTTAATGAGAATACACAATCTAAACAACTAAAAATCAATATTAATATACCAAACAACACGCAGATAATTGCCAATCGGGATCATACCATTATTATTTTACGCAACTTGATTAGCAATGCGATCAAATTCAGCTATGTAAATGGGAATATCAACATCTACACCAGCGTGGATGAAACCTATACACATATTCATATTCAGGATGAAGGAATAGGAATTAACCCCTTGAAGTCTGCTGCACTTTTTAATGAAATTCAGCAAAAGTCCTTTGGCACTGAAGACGAGCCCGGATCGGGTGTGGGCCTTGTCTTATGCAAGGATCTTATTGAACGAAACAAAGGTATTGTGAACATCCAAAGTACACCCAATAAGGGATCCGTTTTTACAGTTGGATTGCCATCCTGCCCCAGCCATAAGCAGCAAACCAAGATCGAAGTTCCTACATGCTGTTAACCCAAATATAGGTTTAGAAAATTTTTGATGAGATTATTTATGGTAGAAAAACTTTGTGTACTTCAATATAGGTTCATTTTTGTAGATTTACTCCTAATACACATTGACGCAAAGGAAATATGGAAGCAAATGCCAATTATGTATATAAAATCATCGACACACCAGTTGGCCCTATACACTTAATCGCTACCGAAAAGGGACTTTCAGGTTTAGTTTGGGCGGACAAGGATTATATCCGCACAAAACTTCCTACAGCAACCTACAATGAAGAGACTCCCGTTTTAATACAGACGGAACTGCAGCTGAATGAGTACTTTGCAAAAAAAAGACAGATATTTGATATTCCGCTTGATTTTCAGGGAACAGCCTTTCAGATCAAGGTCTGGAAAATGCTTTTAGGTGTTCCCTATGGTACAACCAGGACTTACGGTCAACTGGCGCAGCAACTTGGCGACAGCAAAGCCGTCCGGGCCGTTGGTGGCGCGTTGAATAAAAATCCTATCGCTATCATTGCCCCTTGCCATAGGATAGTTGGCACCTCGGGCAAGCTCGTTGGCTTTGCCGGAGGCATTCGCAATAAGTCTATCCTGCTTGACCTTGAACAACAATATCGGACCCCGACACTATTCGGTCTTTAACGCTGACTATTAGCCTTAGAGTATGTTATTCCTGCGGAATAACAATCATTTCAGGGAATCTTTGAATTGCCGATGAAGAGAAAAAAAAATGCATCTCCGCTTTTGTAATTAAAACTATATCTTTATAAAAAGAATTACACGGTCACTATGATAGAGAATACGTTTGGAATGGATATAATGCCTGAAAATGAACATGACAGACTGAATGCCCTCAGACGCTATAAAATAACTGGAACCCCTTCTGAAGCCAGCTTTGATGGAATTGCAAAATTAGCCACACAAATCTTCAATGCCCCTATTGCATTACTCTCACTGGTCGATGCAGAATCTGTCTATTTCAAAGCAAATATTGGCATGGGCACTACAAAGGAAACGAACCGAGGGCAAAGCTTGTGTAGTCTAGCTATTCTGGACAAGAAAGTAACGGTCTTTGAAGATACACTGAAAGAAGATATTCTACTGACCAATCCAAATGTAATTGGAGATTTTGGACTACGGTTTTACGCAGGTGCACCACTTATTACCCATGATGGTTTTATGATCGGTTCGCTGTGCGTCATCGACAAACATCCACGCGTTTTCACTACAGCAGATCGACAGATATTAGAAGGTCTTGCACGGACCGCAATGGACCAAATCGAGCTTCGAAGTTCTTCCATAGATAAAATTGATGAGCTTGAGGGTGTCAATATTACCATGGCAACCATGCAACAACGGCTGCTCGAACTTAATGACGAGATGGAACTTGCCAATGATGAACTTTATCGTACCAATAGCCAGCTCAACAAATCCTATGATTTGACAGTGCTGCTCAACAAAAACCTCAAAAAAAGTGAACGTCGATTCAGATCCTTTATAGATAAGGCCCCAATAGCATTTGCGATTTTAACAGGTCGTGAATTAGTCATTGAAGTTGCCAATGATATGATGCTCAAACTCTGGCACAAAACAGAAATCATTCTTGGCAAACCACTTGAGCAAGCACTTCCCGAATTACAGGGACAGCCTTATTTGGGAATATTGGATGATGTCTTTACTACTGGCCAAAATTATATTGGAGACACTGCCTACGCAAGACTTGAGTCTATGGGAGTATTGGGCGATCATTATTTTGATTTCACCTATGAGCCGTTGAAGAATGATGAAGGTGAAACGGAGTCTATTATTGTCATCGCCAATGAGGTTACGGAGCGTATCAAAAGAAACGAACACCTTGAAGCCCTCAACTATCAGCTGGAAATTGCACTAAAAGCTGGTGAACTCGGTTCTTACAATCGCGATATAAGAACAGGTAAAATGGACTGCTCGGAAACCTGTAAACTCAATTTTGGCCTCACTAAAAACGATCGCTTTGACTATGACGTCCTCATGCAAAGCATCGTCCCTGAGCACCGCGAAATGGTCTATCAAAAAGTTCTGGATGCTATCCAGAACAAGACCACTTATCACGCTGAATATCTCATACGTTGGCCTGATGGATCGTTGCATTGGATCAATGCGTCGGGTCTTCCCAAATACGATGCAGAAGGTAATGCGACTCACCTCATTGGTGTAGTGGCGGATATCACAAAACGGAAAAATTATGAGTCTCAAAAAGATGATTTCTTGGGTATTGCCAGCCATGAACTAAAGACGCCCGTCACGGGATTAAAGGGAACAATTCAACTGCTGGAACGATTCAAGGACAAAACTGGAAGTGACATCATTTCAAGACTTATTGATCAGTCTGCTGTCAATATCAAAAAGATCGTTACTCTTGTTGACGACCTGCTCAATATGCATCGAATCAGTGAAGGGCAGCTTCATCTCGAAAAAACAACCTTCAAGGCATCGAAGATACTTACCTCCAGTTGTCACAATATCATATCCCAAGGCAACCATCAAGTTAATATTACCGGCGATCTCGATGCAGATATCTTTGCCGACGAACAACGTCTAGAACAAGTCCTTGTCAATTTTGTCAATAATGCCGTTAAATATGCTCCAGAATCGAGAGAAATCAATATTACGGTTGAACAGTTGCAAGATCGTATCAAAATAACCGTCAAAGATCAAGGTGAAGGTATTAATCCGGCAGTACAGCCATTTATTTTTGATCGATATTATAGAGCTAATCACGAAGGCAAATCCTACTCGGGGCTTGGACTGGGGCTCTATATTTCCGCTGAAATAATCAAAAAACACGCGGGTCAGATAGGAGTTGATAGCACCGTGGGTTTGGGCAGCAGTTTCTGGTTTTCCATCCCACTCCCGACAGCAGAAAAATAAACACAAAAGAGCCGGTTTTTACCCGGCTCTTTACTATCAAATCATACGTGCTTATTGACAGACTGCTTACACTTACGTGTAATAGTCCGGCATTTGAAAATAGACTTAGGCTATCTCCTCAACCGTCGCATCAGGCGCATTCTTCTTGACAGATTCAATGCCATTTTCCATACCACTTGCGCTTTCATACATCTCGCTGGTTCCAATAATTTGGCCATTGGTAGCCTTGAGGTTGAAGTAGTGCTTACCGTTCGTAGAAGTTTTACGATCAAATTTGTTATCGTCCTGAGCGTTCTTTTTTACAGATTCAACGCCATTTAAGCAGTTTGCTTTAGTTGTATAACCTTCACTGCTTAAAATCACCTGTCCGTTTCCAGCTTTTAGATTAAACTGGAATTCTCCATTTTTCCGTGTTTTTACTTCAAATTTACCCATTTTCTCAATTAATTAAATAAATATGTGGTTATCGGAATTAACTTCCATACTAAAGATAATACTTTTCAATGTTTTTATTGTAAAACAACGATTAATTTTTTTATTATCAATAAGGCACATACTTCCTATACATCTGTACTAACAGATTCAACGCCACAGTACGCAAGACAGTTTAATCTCTTAAAGCGGTTAAATCTTGTGTAGGAGCCGGCAAATTCAGATCACTTATCGCCGTATACACAGATTCATCGATTTTAAAACCCCATTTTCTAAAAAAATCCGAAAGATCTTTTTGTGCAATCTGACATGCCGACAGCATAAAATAGCGCATTTTCTCTGCGTCTGTTGAAACTGTGGGTCTGTTCTCGCGGGTAGTTTTGCTAAGTTTGATGTAGAAATCATCACCAAACCCTAGCCAAAGCTGATGAAACATAATCATTTTCAAATCATTATCTCCTGAATTAAAGTTGCGGTCCGCGATGTTTTTCTGAAAGTAAGTCGTCAATTTAGGCCAGGAATTATTGGCAGTCACCCGGCTTACCGGCAATCTAAATCCCCTTTCACTGGCTAGAGAATAGACATTCACGGTTGTTTCTGTCAGATTGCCCCAGGTCCAAGCTTTTTGTTGATAGGTATGCCCTACTTCATGCCATATTCCCCATCCATTTGTATTGGACAAGTATTTTGGCTGCAACATATGATAAGATAAAGCATCGGTAAAATAAATAGAAATACCGGCAGCCATATAACCACCTGCACTCGAATCTCTCACGGTAATCAGGTGTTTATTATATGGTATGGCATGGACTCCACTCGTACCATTCAAACCACTTATACTATTGGAAAAACCAATAATTGAATCCAGTCTATCCACAATAAGCTGTTGATCTTCGTTCTTATACAATAGCGCATCGGCAATTTTGGTTACCATAATGGTGTGATCTGACGAGAAGACGACATCCGGCACGGTATTTTTCAACGAATCCAATGTAGCTACCCATTTCTCATGGGTGGTAATTCCCTTTTGAAAGTAAGGCACCGGGATAAAGCCATTGCCAAAAGAAAGCTCTATTTCTCCAGTTGTTGTGTAGTTATCAGCTGTATAAATCACATAAACCAAGCCCCCGTATTGGTCCACTGTGAACTTTTGCGTACCTGCCTGCAGATTGAAATACTGCCGCACTGGTCGAATATTGTCTCTAAAAGGCGTCCCGATCGCCAAGCGTGCTGCTGTCGTCCCCGAGTTGACTTTGACTTTTATCGTTATAGTACTGTTTGGCACTACATAAAATCCGGTCATTTGCATTTCATTATGATTTGCTCGAAACTGAAGTCTATCAGCCTCAGTTGCAGCCGAAGGACTTACTTTAAATCGTTGGACCGAATCCGCTATTGCTAAGGATTCTGCACTGGAATCGTTAAGTAAAGTGTACATTAAGCTACCATCCTTCCGGCAAGAAGTGGTCATAGCGATCACTAAAATCGTGATTAAGGAAAACAGGGTCTTTCTCATAATTTTTAAATAAAGTTTATAATTTGTATTAATTGTCAACACTTCTTTCCGATCACCCTTCAAAGCCTAAGCCGCTGTTTCGAAGTTTTTATTTTTCTGATCGATTTATGGTTCATCGAAACTTGAAAACCAGATGATCCATGCAAAGAATTCACTTCACCTTCAGCAAAGTATTTTAGTTCATAATCTAAAAGCAAGATATAATATATTGTACGGAAAAATAATCAACCACTCCACATCAAACGTTTGCACAATCAACGAAAACCTTTTCGCTTTGATAAATTTCAAATAATTATAAAGAAAATCTGTTTTAAAAAAATGACAAGAAACGAGTAACACCCCTATTCTCTACTGCTATAGAAGCTAGATGTTATTCAAACTAATTACACAACCCCAACGTTATTCCCTCGAACACCACATCATAAAGGACTAACATGGCAGCACATGATCATCACAACTGTTACCATCAATAACATTATATATCATTCTCTTGATGCAGAATAATCATTACGTGAAGTCGAAAAACTCCAAAAAAAACAGTATAACCAAAAGTTATAACACACCTGTTTCTATAATCAACTTTTAATACAGATAACAAACATAAACACCTACAATACAAAGAATAACGAAAAATAAAATCATAAAAAACAGCAGTCAAAAATTAAAATAAAAAAGGCGATTTCTCTGTTATTGGAATCAGGTTTTTACTCATCCGCCTATTTTTCCAGTGATAGTCTTCTGCAGGTTGGTTTTACCACAATCGGTGATAAAAAATTATAATTTTAAAAAGCGAATCGTTAAATTCGAAAAGTACACTATGAAATTAATACGCTAATTTTGCTTGCAATCAAACAAGATTGATGGAACACTTAACCTAAACTATAGCCCTAGACACTATAGTGCGGCAATAACGAGCGATTATCTTAAAACATGAAAAACAACATAAAGGAACAAAACGAAACGTTAAATCAATTGGATCAAAATTCAGCATTGCTAGCAGAACACCCCATTCTAGTAGAATTTAAAAACCTTATTCACCAGTATCCTCAGAATCACTGGGATCTCCAATTCTACTTGAAAAAGCTCAATATATCAAGAATAGCGTTACATCGATTGACGCTTTCAAGTAATGAAACTTCACCCAGCACGATCGTCAAGGAAATTGTTGCAAGTGAGATTGCCAAAAAACTAGCTTCTACGGAGATTCCGATTAAAGAGTTGACTTCGTATTATGGTTTTAGTTCATCAGCATCATTAACACGGTTTATAAAAAAGCATACTGGTCTTAGTCCGCGAAAATTTAGAGCATTAAACGCATTGGATTATATTTAGACTTGTCCAGCGACTATCTCTCATTTCGATGGTTAAAAATTGAATATCTTTAGGTAAACCTTTTTACGATGTTTCATGATACTCATGCATTTACCAACATTTAATATTGATTCAATAAGGCTGCACAGTGAATAAAAATCAAGATAGTGCAGCTACTGCTTTTTGATAAGCTTGTAATTATTCAGCGATTCGTCCTTTTGAACAGTATACTGATCTTTGAGTTGCATCACCCAACCCTCACCCTCTATTCGCTGTCCTTCGATTTTAGTAGGCCTACTAACGGTTATTTTATCCCAATTGGGCGCCATGAGCGCCCCACTTTTGACATCTAGAATCCCCCAGTTATCGGTGATCCTTATGGTTGGATAAACAGTTCCCAAATCTGTGATTGGGAGGATATTTCTCGGATCAAAAGACACATTCATTTTCTCAAATTTAATGGTCATAGGAGGCTGATCCACAAACAAGGAACGATATAATGCAATTTGCTTCTTTATTTTTTCCGCTCGTAATTGTTCTTCTGTGAATATCTGTTTTCCATTATACTCCGCTGTAATGGCTTTTACTGTTGCTGCAAGATCTTTCGGAAGTTCAATGTTCAATTCGCGCATAAAGAATACAGTTAAATCTGTATTTACTGAAATCTTTTGATTCCAAAGCGGATCCTTTAAACTCATTATATATCCATAGATGGGCGTGGTATTGTAGGCAAAAGACCTTACATAAGTGGGGTTCTTGAAAAATCTGTCTATTACATCAATGAAATGTTTTTTTGTTTTTTCTTTATCTCTCCCACTGATCATTACTCCGGTATACTCTGCAATCCCTTCATTAAGTTCCAATTGATTTTCAATATGGGCAGAGCCTGGAAAAAGTGAATTTCGATACTTCCGAAAAATCAAAGCATCCTTCAAGTGCATTCGTTGTTCATCTTGCGCGTCTGAACAAACCGCCTTTTTAAGCGCCTCCAATTCAAAACGTAAGTATATCCGTCCATTCTCTTGATCCAGATGGGTACTTTCGCTGTTATTTTGAACGAAGCCCAAAGCCGATTGTGCGGAATGAAACAATTCATGAGCCAACAAATTGATCCGTGCATAATAATCTTTAGATAAAGGCAACATAATCATCGCCCAAGTGCGGCCATTCCACGTTAAAGACGTATTGGCAATATTTACACTGTCGGGCAATTTACCAATATAGCTATTTTTATATTGCACAAACGAACTATCGGCACCAAAGTTATTACTAAATAGCTGTCGTGTCTGAGGCTCCACCAAAATAATATCACCATATAAATCCCTATTCCATAACGAATAACCAATTTTAGTTGCAGTTTTAATTTCACTAAAATATTGAACGATACTGTCTGGCTTTGTCTCCTTAGATTCTTGTCCAAGCGCTAATGCACTGAGCAAAAGATATAGAAACGTTATAGATATTTTCTTCATTAAACACTTGTGAAAACGGTTATAAATGATATTTTTTAGTTAAAAAGAGATTATTAGAATTTGACAAACATCTTCTTTTAAATCCCTAAAAATACATTATATCACTAAAATATCTATCATTAAACAAAAAAAGCACACTTAATATGTGTACTTTTTTGCTCAACATAGACTATGCTGTGTTTATACATCAATATAAAGACTCTTTGAACTACAAAGTCTCCTTGAGATATACTACTGATTCCAAGTTCAATCCATCGAGTCTGCTAATACCTGGTTGTTTTACAAATCCATTCTGTTCAAAAAGTCCGATCAACGAACTTCTTAAGGGTTCATTGATCCAAATCACGTCGTAGGTACTGCATACGGCAAGACATTTGTCCATTAATGATACCTCCATTTGCTGCAAAGCCTCATGCTGGCAGACACCGAAATCCGCGATTCGAATCACACGTTTACCTGCCAAGCCATCCGGCTTCTGCCCTTTCGAGGTTATTCTGGCATAACCCATCGGCTGATCGTTAGCATATACTACCAGCCATTGATTTGACATACTGTTTATTTCGTTGACAAGTGTTTTGGAATTAAAACTATCAGCAATGTAATTGTCTAGTTCAGCTGGCTCCACTAAGCTGCCGAATTTTTCTAGGGCTAGAGTTTTGGTGAGCATTGACAACGCTTCAATTCCCTGCTCTGTTGCTACCGTAAATTTTGTGACTATATTCATATGTGCATCTACTATTAAATACACAAATGTACATGCTATCACTTGCTATTATTCGATACACATTGTTCATTTAGCATCAGTACAGGCTCCCACATAAATAACGACCTATATGCTGGATCGCTTCTATTCGTTTAGCAGAAAACTTGTCCGCGATGACCAACCTAAAATAATGTTCAAAAGTATTCGCAAAAGAGAACGTATAGCCCGGCGTAAATCTTGCACCAATTTTTTCACACTGCGCGTAAAAATCCGCCATATCTGTACTTTTAGGCATTTTAACCCAAAGATTATACCCACCTGCAGGTGTGATCACTTTGGTTTTTTCAGGAAAACTGGAAGCGATTAGGTTGGTGGCCAGATAGGCATTTTTTGCCAGTTGCATCTTCAGTGAACGAATATGCCGATCGTAACTGCTGCTACCGATCAAACGGTTTACGGTCTCCTGATTCAGAGGAGAAACTGTACTGCCCAATGCAAACTTGATCTGTTCAGCATCTTTCAGAAATCGCCCTGTGCTTAACCAACCCAGCCGAATTCCAGGTGCCAGGGTTTTTGAATACGATGAATACGTCATGACCAATCCGCTTTCATCAAATTGTTTTAGTGTGGATGGTCTGCTCCCCTGAAAGTTCAGGTCTCCATAGATATCGTTCTCGATTACAGCAACATGATATTTATGAGCAATCGCCAATAAAGCAATTTTCTGTTCATCTGAGAGCAAAATACCTGTTGGATTATGAAAATTCGGTGTTAGGACGACTGCTTTTACAGCACTTCCTTGACACGCTTGTCTAAAAAAGTCTATATCAAAACCATCTTTAGTAAGAACAGGAATTTCAATAACGCGCAGCTTGAGCACCCGAATGACCTCCAATACAGAAAATACGCACGGACTTTCCACAGCAACAATATCTCCGGCTTCACATGCAGCAGCCAAGGCGATATACAAAGCCTGCAGGGCGCCATCTGTGATCAGCAGTTCATCTGCATGCAGTAAGGTCTGATAGGAGGCCGCACGCCTGATAATATTGTCCTTCAATTGTACCGAACCGTTAGATGGATAATAGCGTAGTAACCCTGCCCCTTGTTCCCGAATGACCTGCTGCATGGTCCGAAGTAAAAGTTTTTGCGGAACAAGAAGGTCCCCTGGGGCAGCAACATTAAATTCCGAAAAACCCCGCCCCACAGGTGACGCTGTTGTCAGACCAAGCCCTTGCTCAAAGACAGCATCCCTTACTACCGGTGGACGTCGACGCCCTTCCGGTTCTGCCAGCATTTCATTCTTCGCACTGACATAGTAGCCAGATTTCGGAACGCTCTCCACCAAACCAATAATCATAAGATACTCATAACCTGACTGAATAGTACTCATACTTAAACCGTAGTAATCTTTAAACTCGCGTACTGAAGGCAGCTTTTGCCCCGGTTTATAGACTCCTGATTTTATATTTTTCTCAATTGCTTGTGTAAAAATTTCAAATTTATAGCTCTTCATCTGTATTGATCACTTTTACCTATACTGTACCTGTATCTCAAATCTAATCAATCTAAATTTGTCTAAAAAAGAAATGACAGGTAATTATCAAATCAATAGCCCTAGCGAATTACGTGCTCTTCCACAGGAGGTATTACCCGAATTAAGTCAGGAACTAAGAAACTTCCTCATTGACCATATTGCTACACATGGCGGTCATTTTAGTTCAAGCCTTGGTGTTGTAGAACTTACTATAGCAGTTCATTATGTATTTAACACCCCTAAGGATAAATTGATCTGGGACGTTGGTCATCAGGCTTATATCCATAAACTACTCACAGGGAGAGCGGCTCGCTTCCATTCGAACAGACTTCTAGGCGGCATAAGCGGATTTCCTGTTATGGAAGAAAATAACTTTGACGCCTTTGGTACAGGTCATTCTTCCACATCCCTATCAGCAATTCTGGGTATGGCCTGCGCAGCCAGGTATAAGGGTGATAACAGCCGTCAACACATCGCTGTTATCGGCGACGGCGCCATGACTGCCGGTCTAGCATTCGAAGCTTTAAATAATATAGGTTTCGAACAGCCTAACCTATTGATTATATTAAATGATAACGATATGTCTATTGATGCCGGTACGGGAGCCCTACAAAACTATCTGACCGACCTGACCTCGGGGCAAGCCTATAATCAGTTCAAATCACAGATCAAAAAGCTGCTGTCATCCCATAAAGATCGGACACAATGGTCAATTGCTGCGATTAGAAAAATAGAGAAATTGATAAAAACAGGGCTATTTGCTTCGAGCAATATTTTCGAGGCCTTAGGAATACGTTATTTTGGACCACTGGATGGTCATAACCTCCACAAGCTTATCAAAATATTTGAACAGTTGAAGCATATCCCCGGGCCCAAAATAGTGCATTGTGTAACACAAAAAGGAAAAGGTTTTACACCAGCCATGTTAAACAAGGCGGAATGGCATGCCACAGGGAAATTCGACAAACTGACAGGTATACGGTTAGAAAACCAACTACCGCAACTCTACAAGGAAACTTTTCAGCAAGTGCTGGGCGAAACGCTGATACAGCTCGCCCAACATAATAGCCGTATTATCGCTATAAGCCCAGCTATGCTTTCCGGCAGCAGGCTGACGGCAATGAAACAGCAGATGCCTAACCGCGTTTTTGATGTTGGTATCTGCGAGCAGCATGCCATTACTTTCTCCGCAGGCCTTGCTGCTGATGGGCTACTTCCTTTCTGTGTGATCTATTCGACATTCTTACAACGCGCCTATGATCAACTAATCCACGACGTCGCTTTACAGAAATTACCGGTCGTGTTCTGTATCGACAGGGCCGGCGTTGTCGGCCCCGATGGCCCCACCCATCAGGGGGCATTCGACATTGCTTTTCTTCGCTGTATACCCAACATCGCAGGCGCTTCGCCCATGACGCTCACAGACTTTAAAAATTTGTTGTTCACGGCTCAGGACATCACTCTTGACGGACCGCTTGCAATCCGCTACCCAAAAGGCCCAGGTGGTCGAGAGAAGCAATCAGACAAATTTATAAGACTTGAAATTGGAAAAGGAAGAAGGCTTTGTTCAGGGCAAGACATTGCCATACTCTCTCTTGGGCCCGTTGGTCAATATGCACAGGACGCATGCAACGAACTGCTCCGGGAAGGCATGCAGGTTGGGCACTATGATCTACGGTTCTTTAAACCGCTCGACGAAGCGTTATTACATGAAGTATTCCAATCATATTCCTATATCATCACTGTTGAAGATGGATGTATAGCTGGTGGAGTAGGAACTGCAGTACTGGAATTTATGACCGAACATGGCTACTCAGCGACCTTGAAGCGACTTGGCTTGCCCGATACTTTTGCAGTACAGGGTACACAGCAACAGCTTCACCAACTTTATTACTACAATAAGCAGGCTATTATCGCCACGGTGAGACAGCTATACACGGGCCCGCTCGAATCGGCAGGCTCAGGGTGTAGCCTTAAGCCGAACGAGTCTTCCCCAAACAGTTAACTTAGTCACAATAGTAGTGCTTAAACAATATAGATTAAACTATCATTTGGTCTGATCATAGGATCTAAACAGCAAAGGGCCGACCCTGTCAGACATTCAGCTTGCGAAGCTTTCCTAAAAGGTCTTTTTGTCAGGACATGCCTTTCATAGATTTACTTCGTCTTTCAATTGTAAAAAGAATCTATAAGAACCAAAACTGCTTATATCTTCTAAGACAAACATCCAGAAAGGTACGGTGTTTGTGGCTTACATGAAAGAAACAATGTTGTTTCTTTCATGTAGCAATTCATACCATGAAACACTTATTCGTCCTCCTTGCTATAGCGACAGGCTTATTTCTGATCAGCAAGGTTTGCTTTTCACAAAAAGGGAAAGATTCAAAACCGTCAATACAAAATACTATGAATACTATAAATCAAAAAGATCATGTTGTCTATTTTGCCGGAGGATGCTTCTGGGGAACTGAGCATTTCTTTAAACAAGTCCGCGGGGTCACGGCAACCGAAGTTGGCTATGCCAATGGAAACCTTCAGCACCCTTCATACGCACAAGTTTCGACAGGAACCTCAGGTTTTGCCGAAACGGTAAAGGTAACCTTCGACCCGGAGCTTGTCGATCTAAAGCTTCTCGTAGACCTTTTCTTCAAAACAATTGATCCAACTTCATTAAATAAACAAGGCAACGATATCGGTACACAATACCGTACAGGAATCTATTATACCAATGCGGATGATGCCGCTGTTATCAAAGAACAGATAGCTGCTTTAGCAAGTCAATACAACAGCAAAATCGTGGTGGAAATAGAACCTTTACAGAATTATTATAATGCTGAAGCTTATCATCAAAAATACCTGGACAAAAACCCTGGCGGTTATTGCCATATAAGCCCTGATTTATTTAAACTTGCGCGAAATGCCAACCCCGAAAAAGCGAAAGCGGACGTTAAAAACACGTATAAAAAAGCAGATAAGGAGACCTTGAAGAAAGAGTTGACTACATTGCAATACGATGTTACACAAAACAGTGCAACGGAGCGCGCGTTTGACAATGCCTATAATGATGAATTTAGGGAAGGTATTTATGTCGATATCACAACCGGAGAACCCTTATTTGTTTCTACAGATAAATTTGAATCGGGATGTGGGTGGCCCAGTTTTTCCAAACCGATTAGCGATAGCCTGATTCAAGAACACTCCGACAATTCGTACGGGATGCGCAGAACGGAAGTACGCAGCAAAACTGGTGATGCACACCTTGGCCACGTTTTTAACGATGGACCGGCAGATAAAGGTGGTCTGCGCTATTGTATAAACAGTGCTTCACTTCGATTTATTCCAAAAGACAAGATGAAAGCACAGGGTTACGAAAAGTATTTGCCATTATTGGTAAAAAAATAGGCTGCAGCGCCTCATTGGAGGCGCTTGCTCTGAACATTTCAGAATCCTTCAGGCTACCCTTATAATAACCTATTATTCAATGCAAAAACCAATGCTTCATTCATGTTGCTTACCCCTAGCTTTTCAAATAATTTTCGCCGATGAAATTTCACCGTATCAATGGAAACGAAAATTTTCTCCGAAGTTTCATGAATGGTCAGACCTCGATGATAAAAACGTAAAATCTCTATTTCACGTTCGGTAAGATTAATCTTTTTCTGGGAGTTCCATTTCCCAGTCAACAGATCCAATTCCCATACTAAGTTGGAGTGCAACTTTTCGATAGTCACGTTACCTGAAGATATATTAGTGGATAAAGACACGATACAAATTGCTTTCCATATTTTCCCCTCTTCTGTCAAAAAAACAGGTGTCAGTTTATGATTAATTAAAATAAACTTGTTGTGTGCATTTTGTATCTGAAAATCATACGATATAACATAAAGCTTCCGTTCCTCAATGGGTATTTTTTCATAAAAGCTAAACCCCGCTTCGTTAATCTTAATGAGCATCTGGAAATCATCAGATGGAACATATTTTTGATAAAAGCCATAGCCCATTTCCATCACCTCTTTGGCTGTTAAACCAGCTAGAAACAGCGGGTTGTCTGAAACAAACTCAAAACTTTTAGCTTGGTAATCGATTAGGTAAATACTCTGATAAGTAATCCGTGAGAAGGCTTTGACGAGCTCAATATAGCCGTGGGTCTGCTGGATGTCCTTTTCTGAAAGACGATCAACAGTATTTTTTTGTGAAAATAGCGCGTTAAAATCCATAACGAAATTCTAAATGTCGAAGTTAATTAAAACTACACTCAAGTGTAGCTTTTATTTGGACAAACTGTAATACTTTTGGACAAAACAGCTAAGAAATATAGCTAACTGAACGAAAAGCCGGAAAAAACATAAAACCACTTCTTACACAAATGCTTATTAACACTATTCAAATTCGAAATATTGGAATCGCTATCGGGATCTTATTTTTTGGAAACAGCTATGCACAGCAGAAAATTGAGGTTCTAAATTTTGGGACATTTCACATGAGCTATACGCCTGATGCACATAAAGTGGAATTTGACGAAAAAGATCAAAAAAACAGAAAAGAAACATACCAAGTAGCCAAACTATTGGCAGACTTTAAACCAACTATCATCTGCGTGGAAATCATTCCTGAAAAAAACGAAGAATTGAACGGCGATTACAGCTCTTTTATTAAAGATAAAGGATATAAAGCTAAGTTCGGTGGTGAAATAGCCATAATTGCATATGAAGTTGGCAAACTTGCAGGGGTAAAAAAAATTTATGGAATTGATGAACAACAAACTGCTGCTTATAATTACAACATTGCAAATGAGTTGGAGAATCAGGTAGACAGTGTAACCTATAAAAGCTACATGGGAAAAATTATGCAGGAATTCACCCATATTGATAAACTCTCCATTTTAGAAAAATTAAAGGTATTTAATCAAAAAGAGACCTTGCAAAAGTTTATCAATGTAAACGCCGATATCTTAACCTACAGCAGTACAAAAGGTAATTTTGAAGGAGCAGATGAAGCCAGTAAATTCTACCGAAGAAATCTACGGATATTCTCCAATTTAAATCAGATCCCAGTCACTGGGCAGGATCGAATTTTGCTAATCACGGGCGCTACTCACGCAGCTTTCCTTGGTGAACTTTTGCAACGGAGCCCCAAATACAAACTCGTAGAGGTTGCCGAATACCTTCAATAAAACCATCGGTAAGCAAAGACTCTTTTGGCGACTTTCGAATGAAACAGATTAACAAACCTTAATTACTTAAAGAAACACTTCAACATGATCACATGCAGAAACTGTGGCACGGGCATTACATCAAAATTCTGTCCCGATTGTGGCCAACCTGCGACGCTAAAAAGGATAGACGCTCATTACATCACCCACGAAATAGAACATGTGCTTCACTTTGAACGCGGTATTCTCTATACCATTCGAGAATTGGTGACAGCTCCAGGTAAGAATGTGCAAAACTACATTTCTGAAAATCGCAGCCGACTGGTCAAACCTATTATTTTCGTTATTGTCACATCTTTAGTGTATTCTATTATTGCCCACTTTTTCCATACTGAAGAGCGCTATTTGCAATCAATCGACAGCCATGGTATTGAAAGCAAACTCGTCATCACAACCAACATCTTTCGATGGCTACAAGGTCATTATGGTTATGCTAACATTATTATGGGGTTCTTTATTGCCCTTTGGACTAAATTATTTTTTAAAAAATACGGTTATAATCTTTTTGAAATCATCATCTTATTATGTTTTATTATGGGGATGACAATGTTAATTTATGCACTTTTTGCAATAATTGACGGTATCACGCACCAAAGTTTAATCCTATATGCAACTTTAGTAATTTGTATATATTACTCCTGGGCCATAGGACAGTTTTTTGATAAAGCTAAAAAGATCAACTATTTTAAAGCATTTGCCGCTTCAATAATAGGTTTTTTCTCCTATTTGATCGTCATACTTTTCATTGGTATTACATTGGATGTACTTATAAAATAGCATTTTTTTGACTGATGCAGACATGTATCTAAGAAGCCACCATCATCAATTGATGCGATAAATGGGATAAAGAAGATGTGACTCTTCATAATAAGGTGAATGTTTGTATATCCAATCCAGCTGCGCACTACTACTTGCAGCAAGTTTAGGGTTGTTCATCTTTTCGCGTTCAAAGGCAGATCTTAAATCTTTATTCTCTTTTAGAAGCTTGGCTGCTGTATCTTCAAAAACATAAGCTGAATAGTATTCTTTCTGTCCTAAGATCGCATCAAAGAAATTCCAATTAAAATAAGAGTCTATTGCTTCAGGTTCCAAGGTTTCCAGCAGAAACTTCACACCGTCCTGGTTCAAAGGGACCAAAAAATCACCGGCACTGAAGTTTACCTTGTTGGATTCCCTAAGGAGACTGGTGTCAAAATGTAAATAATGTCCTTCATATGGACTTGAAGTTGTCTTGAAATCCTTAATCCTATACTGTTCCACCGCAATAACAGAATCTTGTTTAAGCGGAATCATCTTGATTTGATTGAGTGTCAACAATTCAATAACTTTCCATTCAGACTGCGGAATGACATAATACGATGGAATCGTCACTTCTTTTGTCGGAACATATGTATTATATAACTTAACTTGTTTTGAAAACTTAGCGTTTCTATCATACCACAACCTATCTTTCGAAGAAACGTCACTTGGTTTATATTTTGCCTCGAAGCCCTTAAATTCCAGCGATTCATATTTTGATGAATCAAGCTTCCATGCTATGGCATATTTATCCCCTATTTGATATTGCTTTAGGTTTTCAGCTCTTTTTTGTTTAATCACCTTATAATTCTGTTCGATAAAATCCAAGTTACAACGCATATAGTCATAAGTCGCTTTGACACGTTCTTGATAAGGTTTCAACATATCTGTTTCCACAACAGTTCCGATTACATTAAATAGACTGGTGTAGCCTGTTGCGTATCTTGGCGAATCCATAAAGGTTGGAAAACCACCATCGGGCACATCGTTGTGGATGTTGACATAGGGAACAGACATAAATCCTTTCTTTTGGAGATCCTTGAGTAAGTTCTTTTGCATGTGGCTGTTAAAATAATTTCCCAAAAGGTTTCCTAAACGTTCTTTGTTTGTTGAGATATAGGTGAAGGTGTACTGATAATCGGCTCCATTGCTGACATGATTATCTATAAAAACATCTGGTTTGACCCATTGGAAAATCCGCTGAAAGCTCCGCGAGTTTTTAGTATCTGTCTTAATAAAATCCCTATTTAAGTCATAGTGTCTTGCATTTCCACGAAAACCATACTCTTCAGGGCCATTTTGATTAGCTCTAGAAAAGCTCCCACGATTTAACATCCCACTCACATTATAACTCGCCAGCGCAACAACAATAACATTTTGAGGTGCCTTTATCTTTCCTGTTGCCAAATCGCGCATAAGCATCATAGTCGCATCAATACCGTCTGGCTCTCCAGGATGAATACCATTGTTGACCAATAAAACGCACTTCTCTTCCCTAGCCACTTCCAGTGTCTTTCCAAACGGATTAAATACAACAACATCTATTGGTTTATTGTTATCGTCTTCTCCCCGTGTTTCATAGTGAATTGTTGTATATTTCCGTGCCAATTCCTGATAATATGCCCGCATTTCCTCAAAAGTTGTCGATTGATTGCCATTACCCCGTTCATAAGGTGTAAGTATTTGCGCATAACTTCTGCCAAAAAGCATGAAAGAAAATAATATCAGGAACTGTTTCATAAGATCAATTTAGGCTCCAATTTACGATAAACTTGTTAAAATGCGTAAGCAATTTCTACCTTCTATTAGGAACCGCTTCCCAATAAAACAAAATCCCTAAGAAATGTAGGGATTTTGTTTTTACGCTTTATCACTATTTCATTTGCTGACCTCATTTAATAATTCAATATCTTCCGTATCTAATTTAAGAGTCGGCGCCGCACATAGCGTATCCAATTGACTCTCACTTGTAGCACTTACAATGGGAGCGGTAATTAGCGGTTTAGCCAACAACCATGCTAATGCTACAGTAGCCTGTTTTGTCCCGTGTTTCTCGGAGATAACATCGAGCGCTTTTAGGACAGCTTTACCTTTAGCATCAAAATATTTTTTGATCCCACCACCCCTAGCCGTTTTATCAAAGTCAGCTTCAGTACGGTATTTACCGGTCAAGAAACCTGCAGCAAGCGACCAATATGGAAATACGCTCAAACCGTACTTCTCGACCAATCCCGCATAATCTGTTTCAAAACCTGCGCGCTCTACCAAATTGTAATGCGGTTGCAAAGCAACATATTTAGGAAGACCATTTTTCTCCGCAACATCAAAGCTTTCCGTTAACCGCATCGGCGATAGATTAGAAGCGGCAATATAACGTACCTTGCCTGCTTTTATTAAGTCAGCATAAGCCGACAATGTCTCCTCCACAGGTGTTACGTTATCGTCAAAGTGGGTATAGTATAAATCAATATGATCTACTCCCAATCGTCGCAACGATTCATCAGCAGATTTCAAAATATGTTTTCTTGAGATATCATACCCGTGCTCCTTAGTCTCGGATCCAACTTTTGTTGCGATTACTATATTTTGACGGTTGCCACGGCTTTTTAACCATTTCCCAATAATTTCTTCGGACTGCCCGCCGGTTCCATTCACCCACCAAGAATACGTATCTGCCGTATCGATAAAATTAAATCCTGCTCCTACAAATTTATCTAGCATTTCAAACGATTTTTGCTCATCTAATGTCCAGCCAAAAACATTCCCGCCAAAATTAATTGGAGCTATCTGCAAATCTGTGTGTTGTATTTCTACCTTTTTCATTGAAATTATCTGTTTATTGTTCCTTTAAATAAAAAATCGCTATGTAAGTACAGCTATAAAGCTAAAGTTACGGTATTCATCTTGAGCCACGCCAGCATTCTTCACATCTAAATGTCAAAAAGATTAAAGTACGCTATTGCAATTTAGTACGCAGTTACTATGATTATACTAAATTGCAGCCGACTTTCGATCAGATCATTGTGCTCATAGCTAAAAATCTTATCTTCGTACTCATGGCCCATATCAATCTGACCTTCTTTGAGCATGTCAGATAAAGCCTTCGATAGATTGAACAGATTACATTGATAAAACCCAATCATCTATGATCCCAATAGTATATAGACGAGCAATGGAAAGTGATTTGACTTTTCTTTTAGATCTACGATTAAAGACAATGACCCAACATTTAATAGCCGCTGCTTTACCCACAACGAGGGATTCACATCTACAAAGAATTAAATACAAATTTGAACATGCTGCTATCATTGAATACAACCATATCCCTATCGGACTTTTGAAAACCGAGAAAGGACGGGCTCATATCGAGTTGATTCAAATACAGATCGATCCCCGATACCAAGGGAAAGGGCTAGGAAAAAAGATATTAAAAGACCTTATAAATGAAGCAATTTACGAAGGGAAGTCGATTTCATTACATGTATTAAAAACCAATAAAGCGCAAAAGCTCTACTTTAGTCTTGGTTTCGAAATTATCGGAGAAGATGAGCATTCATATCATATGAAGTACTCAAACAAGGATAAGATTTTAAAAAACAGGTCGGCTCTTTAACCGACCTGTTTTTTCATTACTTTTCAATAGACGACATATCGATTACAAAACGATATTTCACATCACTATCCAATACTCTTTGATACGCCTCATTTACATAATCGATATCAATCATTTCTGTTTCGGGTAGAATATTATGTTCAGCACAAAAATCAAGCATATCCTGCGTTTCCTGTATTCCCCCGATGCTGGAAGCCGTTAGGATCTTATTTCCCCCCATGATTGAGCGTCCATTAATTTCCATGGGTGCAGCTGGAATCCCCACGCAAATATAAACTCCTTTTGTTTTCAATAATGCAAGATAGAGGTTATAGTCATGTGGTGCCGATACGGTATCAATAATAAAATCAAAATACGAGGAGAATTTCTTTATTTCATCGGCCTCATGGGTATTTAAGAATTTGTGTGCTCCAAGTAGAGCGGCATCGTCCTTTTTGCGTGGTGAATGGCTTATCATTGTAACTTCTGCCCCCATTGCCACTGCAATTTTAACAGCCATGTGTCCCAATCCGCCTAAGCCCAACACACCAACTTTATGCCCCTTACTAATATTCCATCTTTTTAATGGCGAATAGGTGGTGATTCCAGCGCAGAGTAGCGGTGCCACCTTTTTAATGTCCAAAGATTCCGGCACATGCAGCACAAAATCTGCATCCGCAACAATATTATTGCTATAACCACCAAAAGTAAAGCTGTGATCATGCATCACATCTTTACTGTTGTACGTCCAGACGGTCTTTTTTTCTGAACAGAACTGTTGTTGGTCTGACTTACAGTTATCGCATTCGCCACAGGAAGCGACCATACAACCGACACCTGCCAGGTCACCTTTTTTGAACTTAGTCACTCCAGGACCAACTGCACTTATCCGACCAACAATTTCGTGCCCGGGAACAATTGGGTATTGTGTACCACCCCACTCATCATGTACTTGATGAATATCGGAGTGACAAATCCCGCTGTACAAGATATCTATTAAAACATCGTTTGCACCAAGCTCTCTCCTTTCAAACTCCCAGTATTCAAGTGGAGAACTACTGTCTTTCGCCGCATAACCTTTCGACTTAATCATATTATCTTTTTTATAGACCACAATTTGGATACGAAGATATCTTCGATCCCCTATTTACGCTGTACTAAGTTAGCGGGTATCGATGACGAATAAAGAAAGGCAGGCACAATATTGACACTGCGCAAACAAAAAAACAAGTTTAAACATAGAACTATCCGCACAAGACCATGTATATTTGAGTTCATATAAATCACTTCAATGAAAAGAACCAGTCTAACGCTAGCAATTATTTGCTTAACATCAATGGCCTTCGCCCAAAAGATAAGCTACAAAGTGAACACGCAAAATTCGACAATCAAATGGAATGCGAAAAAAGTTGTCGGGGGACATGTGGGAACAATCAATATACAAGATGGAACGGTACAGACAGAAAAGGGGAAAATTACCGGCGGTGGTTTTACCATAGATATGAATTCCATGGCTTGTACTGATGCTCCTAAATTGACCGGGCACCTAAAAAATGAAGATTTCTTCAATGTGCCTACCTACCCCAGCAGTAAATTTGTCATCAGTAAAGTTGATAATAGCAAAGGTAATCCAATCATAACGGGTAATCTGACGATTAAGAATAAAACAAAATCGATCTCCTTTCCAGCAAAAGTCACCACAACTGCAGACGGACTTTCTGCTGAAGCTATAGGAGTTAAGGTAAATCGACTGGACTTTGATATACAGTATCGTTCAGCAAGCTTTTTCTCCGACTTAGGCAATCGCGCCATCGATGATGAATTCACCTTAGATATCGTGCTTAAGGCTGTAAAATAAAAACCTCATAAGAGCCCTCTGTTAATACAGGCGGCTCTTCCTTCATTGAATAATCGCACCGAGAATCGACATAATTTACTCGAGCTGCTTTTACACACAGACTACTTAAGGCTGTGATGTCACCTCATACCGGCACGGAAAATCCAACAGTGTGGCACTTATTCTTCCTCAGAAATAGCGCATTAGCGCTGTGCTACAACACTAAACAAAGACTCTGTTAAATTAGATTTGATTCAAATTGCACTTAGCAAGCGATAAGATTGATGAAAGTAAAGTTTTAAAATTATCTTTAAACTCGCTAAAGTAAGGTTAGACAAATTATATATGGAGAAAATAAAAACTTTTCAACAACACGAGCTTAATAGAATTAGAAAAAATTGGAGTGAAAGTGACCTCGCATTTGAAAAGTTGGGAAGATCTTCTAATATATCCGATTATTCGGATCGGGAGATCAATGAAATGCTGCTCGGTGTATATAAAGACAGTAAACACCTTATGGTCGATGAAGGCTACTTTATTGATCTCTCGAAAGCGCATAAAGCCAGTTGTATTTTGGTTGATGTATCCTATTCAAGACGTATCAAACCTGCTCCAAATAGCATACTTAATCTTCAGGATATCCGTAATTTTTACATTGAAGATTATTTTATAGAGACGAAAGAAGCATTCTCCAACAAAAATAAACATAAGATAACGGGTTATCTCAAAAAGATCGGCGGTATTAGTTTGGGTAAAGGGCAATACAATTATCTGTATTCTATTCCGAACGATTTCAAAACGTTTTTCGGTGATACACCGTCCGATCTGTTCTATCCTATACAACGTTATATCAACGGGTTATTTTTTGACGACGATTATCGAATTTCAGATTTTGAAGTCATCAGTAAGATTGTTATCAGTAAGACATAATTCCAATTGCCGGAGCAACCGCTCCAGGTTTCTTAATTGATAATCTCGCCACCATTCTGATCTAGTTTATCACGAAATTTTTCAAGTTCCTGAACACCTGGTTTTACCCATTCAGCAACCTCACCTATAATTTTTAATGGAAATTCAGATCTATAGGAACGTGTCGGATTTCCGGGAAACTTCTGGTCCGTCAGATTAGGGTCATGCTCATAATCACCGGTAGGTTCAACAATAAATACCCGCTCGCTGCGCTCACCTTTTGCCAGGGCCGCTGCAAGTCCGGCCCCATTCATCATACCTGTAAAATAAATATGATTCATTTTGAAGCCGGCTTGATAGTTAGAATTGAAGCCTGGAACCAATAAGTCGCCGATTTGTGCATCTGCTTTTGTACCGTGATAAAAAGGTCCCTTATCAAAGGGAATGTTCTTATAAGAAGAGGCCAACCTAGCATATTCACTTGCCATTGCTTCTTCTCCTAAACTTGTGTAACAGGCACAAATCTTCAAATACATTCTGGGCAATGCACTGGTAGTCCGATCATCACTGATTACCAATGCGTGATCTAAGGCTATGTGCAGCCATTTCAGACGATCCGACACCGTTTTCTGCTGCCGGGATACAAAATAGGCTGCAATAAACTTCTCATGGTCATCGCTTGCCTCCCGATAACCCTCTGCAAAAAAGGACAGCGCTTCATCGTGTCTACCGTTTTCTTCCAATTGTATGCCTTTTAGGCAAAGTTTGACAACCCCGTTAAATGGTGAAAATTCCATCGTATAAATTATTATCTATTCAACCGAATATTATCCTCGCTGTAGTTATAAGTGAACACCCTTAGTAACATCAGGACTTAAGCAAGGCTATGTATGTAAAAAGCCAGTTATTAAGAATAACCGGCTCTTCAACAAAATTGTTCTCTTATTTTCAATATTTCTCGCTGGAATCCTGAAAACAGTTGGCCTCCAGAGAGCAGCTAAATTATCCGATAGATGGTCTCCTTAGAATACAATATTGCCTTTGTGTATCAAGGAAGTCACCGGTGAAATACGAGAAACTGCTTCAGCGGAACAACTTGCATCAACAAAAACCATGCTTGCTTCATCACCCACTTTCGGCCATTGTTGATTTCCATTATTGTCCAAAGGCAATTTGTAGCGTGTCGCGAAAGCAAGTGTTCTAGATAAGCCGAATTCTGTTCCATAACCATAAAGCTCAGCAATAAGATTCGCTTTCTGCAGCATGTTTCCCGAGCCAAACGTATTCCAGTGATCCTGAATATTGTCATTTCCAATCAAAACCTCCACCCCATATTTCCGAAGTGTCGGAATAGGCATAATCATATTGCCAAAGGGCACAGAGGACACGATTCCCACCCCCGCTTCTGCGAGACGTGCCGCAATTTTTTCAGCGTCGACATTTGTGAGACGACTAAGTGCAAAAGCATGGCTAACAAAAGCTTTCCCTTTTAATTGGGGGGTTTCCAATGTACGGTCGATCAAAAACTCGATTGTCTTCATACCACTTTCTCCCATTTCATGGAGGTGTATGTCAATTCCCTTATTGTTATCAAGCGCCAACTGTGTAATCTGCTCCATACTTTTTTCGATACTTCCGTCCAAAGAGTACGGATCTACTCCACCTATGAAACTAACAGCATCCAGTTTTGCAACATCCTTCAAAATGGGTAAAGTATCCGTATAATAGAGGCCATGCTGTGGAAAAGCAACCAGCTCCGCTTCTACCGTGTGTTTTTTCGATGCCAGTGCCTTTTCCAAATTTGTTAACGATTTTAGTCCAGATGTTGGATCAACATTGAAATGTGAACGAATAAAATCAGTTCCGTATGCCTGCAGAAAATTCAGCATTTTGCCCGTTCTTTCGACTGAGGTGCTTAACCATTCTGGGATCATCTTCTGCTCATACGCGATCATATCTTTTACGGTATGCCGTGTTGGCGATACAGCTTCCCATGGCAGACCAAACAACATTTTATCCAAATGGGCATGCATATCCTTAAAAGCCGGCAACATCAAATGTCCTTTTGCATCGATCGCATTAGCATTTGCAGTATTTGGTTTGATTCCTTTGATCTTACCCTCTTCAACTTCTACACAGAATAAAGCCGTATTTGTGCTTATAACTTCCTTTCCATCAAACTCGAATCCTGTCTCAAGCCGTACGTTTTTTAAAATATATGTTTTAGCTTTCATATTTATTTTGATAATATTCTTTTTCTCTAAAAATTACCGGACAATAGAAACGGTATTATTTTTCCACTTTTATTATTCAGTATCACCAAAACAAAGGTCGCAATGATTCTCCCAGATCTTTTGCAGAATACATCTCGATACTTGAACAATTTATCACAGCGCCGACTTTTGCTCAACAGTATGCATAAGGTGAAACTACAACGAATGTGCTTTCAGCCAGCATGAGACCAATGAGAACGACACTTAAAATACACTGTAGTAATAAATTGTCCAACAGATGGAATGAAAACCACATTGTAAAAACAGCCTTAGCTACTATTTTTGTATTAAACAGCGAAGCTTCTTCGGCTTTATCGAAAAAATTACAGCACAATAAAATGATGAAAACAACTTTAATACTCCTGATAATGATGAGCATAACAAATTCGTGCCGATCGGCATTAACAGAAAACTCATATACTGAAAATCCGTCCCAGGAAGAGATTATTAAATTGGTCACCAAAAATGACTTACAGGGAGTGAAAAAAGCGCTAGAAAATAATGCCAACGTGAATAGTGAAGATACGAATAAACGTTCTATTCTACTTATCGCGACAAACAACGGAAATATTGAAATGGCTAAATTATTGGTAGAGTATGGTGCCGATGTCAACCTTCAGGCCGACAATATGGACAGCCCATTTTTATACGCAGGAGCAAGTGGGCAAGTTGAACTCGTCAAACTTTTCTTATATCACGGCGCTCGCTTTGATTTATTTAATCGATATAATGGCACAGCTTTAATCCCGGCTTGTGAACGTGGATATGTAGAAACGGTAAGATTATTGGCCAATACCAAAAATTTCCCATTGGACCATGTCAATCGTTTAGGATGGACTGCTTTGATGGAAGCAGTTGTACTCGGTGACGGAAGTAAAAAATATCAGGAAATTATTCAGATTCTAAAAGATGCTGGGGCAAAATTGGATATTCCTGACTTCAATGGCACAAGCCCTTTGCAACACGCAAAACAAAGAGGCTTCAAAGAAATTGTTAAGATACTAACATCAGAAATATAAAGGTTCATCTTCCTTTAAATAACTTAAATTTGAATAAAATTTCAAGCAGTATCTCACTATGCTATCTGATTTTTCATTCTCAATGGCTAGTTTTGCAATATGCAGCATAAAATAATAGACAAAGTTGCTTTAATTAGCATTAAAGATAGGAAAATCCTGAGCACACGTTCCAAGACTAAAACAAAATTTTACTTTCCTGGTGGTAAACGAGAGAATAATGAATCCGATATTACCTGTTTAAAAAGAGAAATACTGGAGGAGCTTTCTGTGCACATCGTCGAAGAATCAATGCGCCTTTTGGGCACCTTTGAAGCAATCGCCGATGGACGAAATCAAGGTACGCTCGTAAGAATGATCTGCTACTTTTCTGATTTCGAAGGAGTATTGCATCCAGCGAATGAAATCGAGACATTTGAATGGTTAACCTATAAGGACAAACATAGGACTTCTGCCGTAGATCAGATTATCTTTAGCCGATTAAAGGAAATGAATCTTATCGATTGATAGAACAGATGAGCGTTGTTTCTCATACCAAAATATCAGACAACGCTTTTCCGTAATGTAATAACCGTAATTTCAGGCCAAACACCTATCCGACCTTTTAGGCCGTGAAAACCAAAACCGCGGTTGACATAAAGATATTTTCCTTGTTTTTGATAGAGTCCAGCCCACTGTTTATAAAAATATTGAATTGGACTCCATTTTAACCCAAATAGTTCTATCCCAAACTGCATACCATGCGTATGTCCTGCCAGCGTCAGATGGACATGTTGGTCATAGTCCAAAGTAACATGATCCCAATGTGAAGGATCATGAGACATCAAAATTTTGAAGGTATCCGCGTCCAATCCAAGGGTTGCTTTAGCAAGATCACCATATTGATGAAACCCTCCTTTCCCCCAATTCTCAACTCCAATTAACGAAATACGCTCACCTTGCTTTTCTATTGCTATCGATTCATTTAGCAGCAATTTAAATCCCATTTCATGATGAATTTCCTTAAGCCTATTCAAATTTAAGGCTTTTGATTCAACACTTTCCCATTGTACGTAGTCCCCATAATCGTGATTTCCAAGGACTGAAAACTTGCCCGAAGGAGCTTCTAATCGGTTGAAGTCCGAAACCCAGGGTTCCATTTCGGAAGCTTTATTATTGACTAAATCACCCGTAAACAATACCAGATCACTGTTTTGTGCATTTGCCAATTCGATACCTTTACGTACCCTTTTGATATCAGATAAACTACCAGAATGAATATCCGATAGCTGCGTAATTTTAAAACCGTCAAACGCCGTAGGTAGATCAGGAAAACTCAATACTTCCTCTCTCACTTTATAAAAATAACGACCTTTCGTTAAACCGAAAAAAATAACCAATAACATGGCCCCCGCCAAAAACAATACAATCTCACTCAAAAATATACTACGTGGAGGAAAGGAACGAAAAATACGCATCAGATCTTCAACAAATAAAAAGGGAACAGCAAGCAATTTTGGTATGAAAACAATTAAAAATGCTGTAATCAGACTTGTTGCTGTCTCCTGGACATCATAACCCGCTCTCCGCAAAAAAATTAATGTAAAAACACCAAAAAACAACAGGATATCAATCCCCCAATACATGTTCTGCCAAATCGAACCACGAATAACTGTACTGAAAGCCTGAAAAAAATAGATATCACCCAAAACAAATAAGAATAATATCAGTAAAAGTCTCTTTGCCATATTAACTAAAATATTGATTTTAAATTGCTAATGATATGCCAAAAGAGATTTTTGAGCTATTACAGCCCCTTTCATCGTAAATAGTGATGTCTATGTGACAATTGAAACTTTTTGCACTCCAATCAATCAGAAAACTATCCATAGTTTCCTCCAAAACATGTCAAGATGTCTGATTATCCCATAAATGAACCCAACCGAAATACTGCTTATTACTCCAAAATTCCAGTCTTTTGCATACATGCTCTCATTTTTTGGTAGGTACGCTCAATGTCTTGATCTAGACCAATGGAAAACCTGATCAATCCATCGGAAATACCCATCTTCAAACGATCTTCCTCAGGAATTTCTGACGACGTAGAGCTACCCGAACAGGAGAATAGGGTCTTATAGAATCCTAGGCTGACAGCTAAATACCCTAAATTTTCAGCCTGCATCAGTTCCATTAGTTCATTGGCTTTTTCGGTTGTTTCCACATCAACTGTCATTAAGCCACCAAAACCATAGGTTTCATGCATCATGTTTTTCATTAGTTCATGATCTCGATGCGACTGCAAGCCCGGATAAGATACCTTTAATCCATCTTTCTCAAACCGTTCGGCAAGATACATTGCATTATAACTATGTTGTTTCATCCGTATATGAAGTGTTCTTAAATTCTTCAATATACTTGCCGAACGTAAGCTGTCCATCGTTGGCCCCAATAACATACAGGCACCTGTGTTCACATTTTTCGTTTCATTAATAAACTCCTGACTTCCACAATAAACCCCACCGACTGTGTCACTGCTGCCATTGATAAATTTCGTTAAACTATGAATGACAATGTCCGCTCCCAAAAGTGTTGGTGAGATGGATAATGGAGAAAACGTATTGTCGACAATCAGTTTTAGCTTGTGTTTTTTACAGATGGCCGAAAGTTTTCTTAAATCTGCCACATGCAATAAAGGGTTGCTCACACTTTCACAATACAACACTTTTGTATTAGGTCTTATCGATTTTTCGAGTTCTTCGACATCATTAATATCCAAAAATGTCGTCTCAATCTGGAAAGGCGGGAGAAAATTTTTAAGAAAGGCATAAGTTCCACCGTAGATTGTCCTACTTGAAATGATATGGTCACCACTTTTACATAGTTGTAAAAGAACTGTTGTAATCGCTCCCATCCCCGAAGATGTTACATTGGCCGCAGCGGTATCCTCCATTTTTGCTAAGGCTTGTGCCAAATACAAATTCATCGGCGACGAATGCCTTGAATAGAGATAACAGCCTTCCGCATTCCCTTCAAATGTGTCGAACATTTTTTTAGCGGAAAGAAAAGTATAGGTAGAGCTATCTGAAATTGACGGGTTCACACCTCCAAACTCACCAAAGTATTGCAAATCTTGAATTTCATTTGCTGCATTAAAATTTTCCATGTTTTTATCTTTAAAATTGAGATATTTCAAATTATATTACAAGTAATTTTACTTATCTTAGAATATAAATCTATTATACAAACAATAATTAGTTAAAACATCTAGCTGATTTAAAACGAGCTAGTAAAAACCAAAAAAAAATCTATGCAATTTGACGAGATTGACCGTAAGCTATTGCGTTTTCTACAGGAAGATGCCAAACAAACGACCAAAGAACTCTCCTACAAACTGAGCTTGTCTGTAACAGCGGTCTATGAAAGAGTCCGTAAACTCGAAAATACTGGAATTATCGCGGGCTATGTCGCCATACTTGACAAAAAGAAAATAGCAAAAGACTTCCTTGTATTATGCCACGTAAAATTAACACAGCACAAAAAGGAGTATATTTTACAATTTGAAAAAGAGGTCATGAACCTTCAGGAGGTAACCGAGTGTTTCCACGTGAGTGGCGACTACGACTATATCCTAAAGATTTGTGTCCAGGATATGGCAGATTATCGCAGTTTTATGTTAACGAAATTAACGAGCTTACAGCATATTACAAGCACCCATAGCTCATTTATGATCGCTGAGGTGAAAAATACGATTGCAATTGATCTGTAAGAAAATTTAAACCAAAACACCATTTTTTGATGCTATTGCTTCCGGAAGATCCTCATCTCCCACCATTTGCAACACATCAATTTCTATGGTTCGACAAATCGAAAGCATAGGCACATCAAACATGAGTCCTCCAAAAGGATTTTCGGTATAATCGCCGACCAATTCCATCACAATATAAATCCATCCAATTACCACACAAAAAGGAATACTCGTCCATATCCCCCAGTCGCCCAATTTCGCAAATTCATTTACTAGGCCCAATGGGAGCAGAATGATGAGAATAACATTAAAGACAAATGCTGTACTGGCAAACTGTCTCGGTGAAGGAAATTTTTTGATTCTTTCTGCCTGACCTTGATAGTCGTAAAATTGATTCAGGCAATTCTGCAGTTGCGTTTGGTTAAAATCCGAAATGATTTGATCATTTTTCAATGCATTAACTTCCTTTGCTTGTTTAGAAATCAAATACGTTGCAAAATTTTTATAGGTACTCTGCAACTTAAACTCATCTGTAGAAAGGTATTTGCGCAAAAAAATCGATGTTCTACTGTAATCAGGAAAGCCAGCCTTTATCAGCCTGTTCCGTTTAACATTCATTGAACCAAAGTGTTTTTTCAAACTGACATGCTCCCATTCTGTCGGGATCAACAACTGCTCACGAAAAGTATATAACCAAGCGATATGGCGATAGGCAATCCTTTTCCTCCGCTCCTCCAAATCGGTATGATCACCATCTTGAGTATCAAAGGCATATAACATTGCAGTGAAAGAGCGACTTGAATTGACAATCCCTCCCCAGATTTTCCGGGCTTCCCAAAGTCTATCATAGGCCTGATTATTCTTAAACCCGACATAAAAAGCCTCAGCGGTTCCAATCAAAGCCAATGGCACCCAAGGAATTATCATCCACTGCCAATTAAAAAAATAATAGATGACCGCCACCAGAGAGCACCAAAGCGTCAGCCATATTAAATGTGCGCCCGCTAAATTAAATATTTGTCGATGGTTAAAATACTTGGTTGTGATCATAAAAATTAAATATCTTCCTTTATTAAAAACGTTATGAAAGTACAATTTAAATTGTAACTGTCCAATACGCTAAATTGTTTTCGACACGATGATATTTTATTCCGCTCATTTTTATAACAATAAACCTCGTCGCTTTTAATGGCTTATCCTTAAATTTACGGCTTCCATCCCTAAAAGGTTTCCTTATATCCAAAAAAATTGAAATAAGCCACCAGCGAAACTAGTTTTGAATAATTATTCAAAATTTATGATCAAATTAATTACTTTCAGTCTCATCACCTTTCTTCTTAACAACTTCCTGTTCGCCCAAACCGCCATTGTTGGTAAAGTCTCGGATCAATATGGCGCGTCGATCCCCTATGCTTCATTAGCCTTTCGTGCACTAGATGTAAAGAAAGATTCTCTCATTGAAAAAATAACAGATGAACATGGAAATTTTCAGTTAACGCTTACCGAAAAAGGGACTTACCTCGTTTCGATTCGCGTGGAAAATGTACTCAAAATGCAACAAAAAATTGAAATTAACGACCTTAAAGCCCCGCTAGCGTTCATTGTCCCAAAATCACTACTATCCAACCTCATGTTAGATGAAGTAACAGTAAATAAGCGCAAACCAACAATACAGCGAAAAATTGACCGCATCATTATGAACGTAGCACAAACCGCCAATGCTTCTGGAAAATCAGCTTTGGAATTATTTAAAATGGCTCCCGGGGTATTCGTTAACAATGGTCAAATCTCCATTAATGGAGTTGTAGGAACACGTATTCTTGTCGATGGCAAAAGTATTAACCTCGCGGGAAATGATCTCAGGAACTACCTTCAAACCTTGCGTTCCAACGACATCCAATCCATTGAGATTATCGCACATCCCTCGGCAGAGTTCGATGCAGAAGGCAGTGGTGGTATCATCAATATTGTGCTAAAAAAGCAAGATAAACAGGGACTCAATGGTTATATTGGCAATGACTATGCAATTGGGCTTGGAAAATATGTAACGTACACTCCTTATGCAGGTTTGAATTATCAACTAGGTAAAGTTGGTTTAATGGCAAGTTATTCCCATAGTCGTGCAAAGTCATACGAGGAACTAAAACAACGACGAGATTTTCCAAATCAGGGATTATATCAGCAAGAAACGGAAAACACTCAGACCAACAAAAACGACCGTATACGGCTTGGTGCGACCTATGATTTCACGGGGAAACAATTTCTAGGCTTTTCCTACACCGGTCAATACAGCAGTTTCCTTGGACCATCCATGGCGCATTCGACAATTACCTATCCCGATGCGGCAAAAAACATCCGCTCGCAAGGTAGCTTCCCATCTGAATCAAAATCTAACTACCAAAATCTCGGTTTAAATTATGTTTTGGAAACAGACAGTTTACATTCGAAATTCAGCCTTGCCATCGATTATACACACAATCAACGAAGCGGAAATAGTATCAGCAATAGTGTCGATTTCGATGCGAATGGTAACATACGCAGTGATACTTTGTTCAGATTGGATTATCCCAGCGAAGCAAAAATTTTTACTGGCGACGCAAAGTATAATTGGATAACTAAATCTGGAAGCAATTTATCAATTGGTGTAAAAGCGACCGCAACGGATATCATGAATACCAATCGATACCAGGTCTTTCATCAGGCCTGGATGCCAATGCCTGCCCTTGATTTCCAGTTCGATTACAAAGAACGAATTTATGCTACCTATGCAAATTATACGGGAAAATGGGCCCAAATAGATTATCAATTGGGATTAAGAGGCGAGAAATCCAATATTCAAGGACAACTTTTGAGCGAGCAAAGGGACAAACTCGCACAAGGCTATTTCAATTTGTTCCCAAGTTTTTTTTTAAAGAAGAATTTAAACTCGCAGGGAAGCAATTATGTATCACTTACCTACAATAGAAGAATTAAACGGCCCTCATATTTTGATTTAAACCCTTATAAATATTATATAGATAATTATTCCGTACAGACAGGAAATCCCTTTCTGAAACCGCAGTTCACAAATTCGTTCGAAATTAGTGGATTATGGAAAGAAAAATATTATACTGCTTTGAACTATTCCCATACCAAAAATGCGATCTCGCAAATTATACGCAACCAGGCAGAAGAAGAACTGTTAACGATTATTAAAGACAACGTGGGGACTCAAGGAGTATGGACGGCCACTCTGAGCGCTCCCATTTCATTGCTACCCTGCTGGTCAAGTACGAACACGATTTTATTCACTCATACACGTTCAACTTCCCCCTATTTTAATCTAAAGAAAGCTTCTTTTATATTACAGACAGAACAAGAAATTTCCTTTGGCAAAGGATATAGTATAAATCTGAATGCTTTTTACACCCCCCAAATGTTACTTGGAAATATTGTAACTAAAGCCATCGGCTCCGTTGATCTAGGGATTCAGAAAAAATTAATCAAAGATCAATTGGTTGCCAAGGCAAATATTAGCGACATCTTTTTTACCAATAATTATCGGGCGACAAGTTATTTTAACAATACTAAAATCTGGATAATGCACAAGGAGCAATCGCGTGTATGCTCCATTTCTTTACTATATAACTTCAAAACCGGCACTACCTTTAAAGCAAAACGAATGGAATCAAGCAGTATGGAGGAGAAAGGAAGATTATAAATGTACCACTATTTTTTATCTTTGCGGCTCATTGAGCCGCAAAACTGAACTATCTAAGGATTTATGAAACAATCTCGACTTAATCAATACATCACTAAAGCAGATACATTTTTCAGGAAGCAAGATTTCGATACTTTTTATACAACGAATGTACGTATCCTACTTCATTTTGGAATGTGGTTTACATTTACCCTGCTCCTGTTCAGCAACTACTATTATGTAACTGGAATATCCTCAAACCAATCAATATTTTTGTCATCGCGTGTTTTATTGTCTTCTCTTGTTGTGTTTTACCTATTTTTCTACTTGGTTATACCTTACGCGAGGAACTTAAATTTATGGATATTACCTTTCTTAACTGCGCCAGTATGTATTTTTATTTGGTTATTTATCAATAATTTGTTTTATGTGCTAGCTTACAAATATGATTTTGATATTTCTAATTTGTATCCATTAATGGGTAAGGAAAAGGATTTCATTCCCAACCTGTGGTCCGTATTCAGCTTTAAAGCGGTGCTATTAAATGCATTGTCGGTTATCTATTCATTGTCTCCTTTTTTCTTTACCAAAATATTAATAGACATCAGAAGAATAAATAAAGACCGAATGCGAATCCTAGAGCAGAAGTCAAAATTGTTATTGGAAAATATTAGCGTAGAGAAGGCTTTTTTAAAAGCGCAACTCAATCCACATTTTTTGTTCAACACGCTCAACAACCTCTATCGTTTGACGCTAAAAAAAGACGACACAGCACCTGAGGTCGTATTAAATTTATCCGAAATTATGGGATATACACTATACGATTCGGATGCAGAATACGTCTCCTTAGCTAAAGAGCTGGATTTTATAGAGAATTACTTTTCATTGGAAAAAATGCGTTACCCAAAATCATATAAGATTGAACTAAATATAGAGGGGCGAGCGCATGCTCACGCCTTAACGATTGCTCCGTTATTGACCTTCACCCTTATCGAAAATGCATTTAAATATGGGCTAAAAAACGAAGAAGCATCCTTTGTCATACTTACTATTCACATCAGCAAAGATCAGGTTGCCTTTAAAATAAAAAATGACAAAGATGTATTCAATACCGTGAAAACACCTAGCTTTACGGGTATCGGTATTAAAAATTTACAAAAGCGTTTACAATTGATTTACCCAAACCAAAGCGACCTTCACATCATAGATAGCTCCAATGAATTTAGCGTTGCATTGAATATCGCATTACCACATGATTGAAAAATATAGTTGCATCATCATCGATGATGAACCTTTAGGCATTGAACTTATTACGGATTTCGTCGAACAAGTACCTTTTTTGGAATTAAAAAAGACCTTCAGTAAGCCACTGGAGGCAATGGCTTTCCTGCAGGAAAATCCGATCGATATTGTGTTTAGCGATATTGAGATGCCCCGCTTAACTGGTTTAGATCTGTTGGAAACGCTGGCCCAAAAACCTTACTTTATTTTTATAACTGCCCATCGACATTTCGCCATTGACGGATTTGAAAAAGGTGCCGTAGATTACCTTATTAAACCCATTCGATTTGAACGCTTTTTGAAAGCTGCAAATAGAGTAAAGGAACAAATATCACCCTTTAACAAACTAAATAACCACCCAATAAAAACAGAACGAATTTTTATAAAAAGTGAAAATAAATTTATAAAGATTATGCTTAATGATGTTCTATATATTGAAGCTCAGGGAAACTATTTGAATATTGTCACACATAACAGTGCACATCAAACCCTATCTACCCTTAAGGCGATGGAAGAAATTTTACATAACACCAGTTTCTTTCGAATTCATAGAGCATTCATTGTCAATACAGATAGCATACAATCTTTAAATGGAAATATAGTCCAGCTTTCAAATGGAAAAACTATCCCCATTGCGAGCAATAAAAAAGATCTCTTATATGCGCTTTTAGGATTAAATTAGATCGATTATAGGCGATACGCATGCTGAAAACTTTGGTTGATCCCGCTATCAAAACAAGTATAAAGCACTATTGTATATTGTTACTCGTTTGATTAATTTTAATCTAACGGACATAAACAACTGCCAAACATATAACAAGGATATGATGAAGATAAAAGCATTTACATTAAATATAGGCCTTTTCCTTTTTGCTGCAACGACTTTCGCGCAGAACAAAGCGGAGTTAAAATCATTGCTAAATAAAAACAGTGAATTTGTATTTCCCCAGACAATAGATAAAATAGCGGCTACATTAAACGTAAAAACAGTCTTCTATGAAGATGCCAACGAAGAAAAGTATGCAAAATGGATCACAAAATCCGGCTTGGAACTTTATAGCAATTATGGGGCTGATAAATCCGTCAATGAACTATTTTTTGATATCCCTGAAGACAAGTTTCTGGTTGTCGAAGGGTTGCCTTTTGATCTTGCGATCAATAAAACAACAGTCAAAGAGGCGCTCTCAAAATTCAGCCGACACAATGTTAAAAAGGAAAAACTTGATGCTGGAAGCTCTTTTCCGGGTGGTACCAGACTAACAATGAAAACAGGGACACATTTTACCACTTTACTTTTCGATAGCAAAAATCTTTTAAAGTTCATAGGCTTGACAACCTCTTTAATTGACCCCGCTGCCAATTAAAGACAAGGGGTCAATATACAATTTATTAGCTAGGTTGCCCAAGCATGATCACCCTTTTGATAAGGGAAATCGCCGTTATATTTCCCTGGGATTTTCACATAACGGAACACTTCCGTAGCGCCTAATTTTGAGCTAAAAAAAGTAAGCAGTGTAAGCTGTTTAAACAGCGTAAAAAAATGGGGCAGTTCATTAGCTGCTTTCTTTTTATCGTAATCTTGCGCTTCCTTGTCCAAAATATCAACAAAAGCAGTTTGGTCTTTTTTGTCGAGTTGCTGAAAATTACGCCCGAATTCTTTCTTGGCACGTTCGTCAATTCCGGCTGATCCAGTCAAAAAAACCTGCTGTTCTTCAAGTTTATAGCAGTCTCGCACTAGAACGGGAATTTCAGAACCTACCCCAGCTTCTTTCGCCCCTGGGGTAGTAGTTTTAGGAAGAATCGCCTCCGCGAGATCTCCCAAAAAATCGATTGATTTTGGATCAAAGAGCATTTCTATATCTTTCGAAGCAGACCTCTGGCATCCTTCCAAAAATAACGAAGCACCAATAACTGTTCCTCCCATGAGCATGGCCACACGTTGTATTGCTTCTCGTCTATTCATAATTATTGCATCATAAAATATTAAAGATTCCCTTTTTTTAATTCATTAACAGCAAAATCTACGGCCCTTGCAGTAAATGCCATATAGGTAAGCGATGGATTCACACAGGAAGACGAAGTCATAAAGGCCCCGTCTGTCACAAAAACATTTTTAGCATCCCATACTTGGTTAAATTTGTTTAATACCGAGGTTTTCGGATCATTGCCCATCCGTGCTGTTCCCATTTCATGAATTCCCTGTCCCATACTAAACCCGTTGTCATAGGTTGTTACGTCTTTGACACCAATAGATTCCAACATTTCCTTCATTTCATTGCTTGCATCAATCCGTATTTTCCGCTCATTATCCCTAATCTCTGCATCTATAGCCAATACAGGAAGCCCCCACTTATCTTTTACAGATGAATCCAATACGACTTTATTTTCGTGATATGGAAGTATTTCGCCAAATGAAGTAAAACCTACTCCCCAGCTTCCGGGCTCGGCGATAGCATCTTTCCAAGCCCCACCCACGCGCTTATTATCGACCTTACCTGACCATTGTCCCCTTGAAGCTCCGCCCTGATAGCCAAAACCACGTATGTAATCTCTCTTCTTGGTATCGCCGGCAATATTGGCAAATCGGGGTACATATAATCCATTGGCGCGTCGCCCAAAAATATATTTATCCTCAAATCCTTCAACTCTTCCCCCAGCTCCACTATTTAACATGTGATCCATCAGATTATGTCCCAGTTCACCACTGCTGCTCCCAAGACCACCTTCCCATACATCAGTAGCTGAATTCATTAACACCCAGGTGGAATTTAAAGTCGAAGCACATACAAAAACAATCTTAGCAAAATACTCGTAGGTTTGATTCGTCTCCGCATCAACAATTTCGACTCCTTTAGCTTTCTGCGTATCGCGATTGTAAATAATGCTTTTTACAATTGAAAGTGGTCTTAGGGTAAGTTTTCCAGTCTTCACTGCTGCGGGCAATGTTGCAGACTGTGTGCTAAAATAAGCGCCGAAATTGCAACCCAGCCAGCATTTGTTCTGGTATTGGCAATTAACACGGCCGTGATGGGGCACTGTTATGTTGGCTACCCGGCCAATTATAAAGTGTCTTTTTCCCTGATAACGCGATTTCAAGCGCGCAGCAAGATCTTTTTCCACAATATTCATATCCATTGGCGGCATAAATTCGCCATCGGGCAGCACCGCTATACCGTCTCTATTACCTGAAATACCCGCAAATTTCTCAACGTGACTATACCAAGGTGCTATATCTTTATAACGTACCGGCCAGTCAATACCATGCCCGTCTTTGCTATTTGCCTCAAAATCAACATCCGACCATCGATAACTCTGCCGCCCCCACATAAGCGAGCGACCGCCAACGTGATAGCCCCTGAACCAATTAAAGGGTTTTATTTCCTTATATGGACTTTCTGTCTCATTAGTCCAAAAGTCGATGTTCCCTTCGTTCATCCATTGATTTTTAATTCCAAAAGGTAAGTAGTGCTGTGCTCGATCCAAAGGTACCCGACCCCGATGCGGAAATTCCCAAGGATCTTTGTTTGGTGATGGGTAATCTTTGATATGCTCAATATTGCGTCCTCTTTCTAACATGATGGTTTTCAATCCACGTTCCGTTAGTTCCTTGGCTGCCCAGCCACCTGTGATCCCAGACCCGATGACAATTGCATCATAAACATTATTTGCCATTTATTTATAATTGGTTTATTTGGTTATTACTCAAAGGGAAGTTTCCCTTTAAAATAAAGTCTCCTCCACAATCAAGCGCTGCAAAGATGCCTGACAGTTATACCTAGTTTAGACGCTCCATTCTTATATTTTGGAAAGTGTAAGCATGAATCGTCTAAACAAGTTTAAGGTTTTTTTTTGATTTTATTGCAACCGGTTGCAAATTTTTGTAATATTGTATTAAACAAGCAGGTAGCTTGGATAACCAAATTATAAAGTATAAACGACAGACTGAGCCATTTCTTCCATCGCATTGGAATATTGATCTGTTTTGTACGTAATATAGTCTTTTTCAAAACACAATACATATGACAACAATTAAAGGTCCTGCCATCTTTCTCGCACAGTTTATCGGTGATGAAGCTCCGTTCAACTCTTTGGACTCAATCTGCCAGTGGGCAGCAGCCCTTGGCTATAAGGGTATACAACTACCAACTTTGGATGCCCGTTTTATCGATCTAGAAAAAGCAGCGCTCGATAAAAGCTATGCACTTGATCTAAAAGCTAAAGTACAGTCATTTGGATTGGAAATCACCGAACTTTCAACCCATCTCCAAGGGCAATTGGTGGCTGTGAATCCAAGTTTCGATGATCTATTTGATGCCTTCGCACCACAGCATTTACATGGTAACCCTCAAGCAAGACAACAGTGGGCGATCCAGCAATTAAAATATGCCGTACAAGCTTCCAACAACCTCGGACTTAAAGCGCTAGCAACCTTTAGTGGCGCCTTTCTATGGCCATTTATATACCCTTGGCCACAAAGACCAGCTAACCTTATCGAAACGGGTTTTGCTGAACTTGCAAAATTATGGTTACCCATTCTCGATGAATGTGACTTGTATGATGTCGACCTATGTTATGAATTACACCCTGGAGAAGATCTCCATGACGGTGCTACTTTTGACTTATTTCTCGAAAATGTAAATTACCACAAGCGGGCAAACATTCTCTATGATCCCTCCCATTTTGTTCTTCAATGTCTTGACTATCTTCAATTCATCGACATTTACCATGAGCGAATTAAAATGTTTCATGTTAAAGACGCTGAGTTCAATCCTTCTGGTCGTCAGGGTGTCTATGGTGGCTTCCAGAGCTGGCAGTCAAGAGCCGGTCGTTTTAGATCAATTGGTGATGGCCAAGTGGATTTCAAATCTATATTTACCAAACTCACACAATATGATTATCAAGGCTGGGCTGTACTGGAATGGGAATGTGCATTCAAGAATGCTGAAGATGGTGCGCGGGAAGGCGCGCTGCATATTAAAGACTATATTATCCGTGTTACTGACAAGGCATTCGATAATTTTGCTGCCGTCGAAACCAATGATAGCCTTAACCGTAAACTATTGGGTTTATAATTACAAAAGATATCGGCATTAAAAATTCAACTTTATGCACAATACAAAACTAAAAATGGGCATGGTCGGCGGTGGAAAAAATGCATTTATTGGGGCTGTACATCGTATGGCTGCAGGAATTGATGGTCAGATTGAATTATGTTGCGGCGCACTGAGCGCTGATCCCCTCGTTGCAAAAGAATCCGCCGCGCTTTTAGGTCTTCCAGAGGAAAGGAGCTATGGAAGTTATCAGGAAATGATTGTCAAGGAAAGTAAGCGCCCAGCGGATGACCGCATGAACTTTGTCAGTATAGTCACGCCGAATTTTGCTCATTTTGAACCAGCAATGATGGCGCTGGAACATGGATTCCATGTCGTGCTTGAAAAGCCGATGACGCTGACAACAGAACAGGCCGTATTGCTCCAACAAAAGGTAGCTGAAACAGGATTGATACTCTGTGTTACATACACCTACTCGGCCTATCCGATGGTAAAACAAGCTCGTCATCTTGTCAAAGGGGGCCAATTAGGTTCGATTAGAAAGATTATGGTAGAATATCCGCAGGGTTGGCTCAGTAAGATGATCGAAAATGGTCTTTCTTTGGCCTTTTGGCGAACAGATCCCGAAAAGAGTGGGAAAAGTGGTTGTATGGGCGATATTGGAACACATGCTGCCCATCTAGCAGAATATATTTCAGGTTTAAAAATCACTAAAATGTGCGCCGATCTTCAAACATTTGTGACCGGAAGAAAACTTGAAGATGACGGCAATATATTACTTGGATTCGAAAATGGAGCCACAGGCGTACTATCGGCATCTCAAGTTGCCGCAGGAGAAGAAAACGCATTAAAAATTAGAGTATATGGTGAACTTGGGGGATTGGAATGGAACCAGCAGGATGCAAATACACTCATCTTTAAACAGCTCGATGCGCCGACCCAGCTATTTCGTGCAGGTCAACAGTACCTTTCACCAATCGCCAAACATAACATCCGTCTACCAGCCGGTCACCCCGAAGGATATATAGAAGCATTTGCCAATATTTATAGAAATTTTGCAGCCACGCTATTGGCATCTATGCAAGGTATAGAGCCGCGAGAAGAAGATACAGATTTTCCTACCGTAGCTGATGGTCTGCGTGGCATGAAGTTCCTAGAAACTGTGATTGCCTCGGGAAAATCAACACAAAAATGGACCGATTTTATTCGTTAGATATATACTTACCATAAGTGGCCAATGTCATTTGCTACCTGAACAAACGACATTGGCTGCACACTTTAATTTTTCTGTATTGACTGAGACATCTGGTTCAAATATCCCTCATAGTTTGAATAAGGTTCCTTGATCCTACCATTTGGTTTCAGATAAAGAAATCCTTCCTGATTATCCAAAATGACATTAAAATGGTTCAGAATCTGATTTCCAAATAAACTTGGTCTGCCATTACGCTTGGCCGGATCAGCGGCATTCGTCACAATATCTTTAAATTCAACACCAGCTATTGAAGCATTCAAACGGATAATCTTCCGGTTACTGATCATGGTAAGTGGCTCTAGATCGTCCCAATTGTGTCCTATACTGGTAAAATCTTCACCTAACAACATCGTGCCATCACGACCTGTATCAAAAAGGAACCAAAAATCAAATTGCCGTTGATTATGTCTAAAAGCAGCTTTAAACTTTGGTCGATTTTGTTCGTAAAATATCGGAAGCTTTGTATACTCCTTTGCTTTGGTGGGGAGATCGCGATGAATTACCAATTCCATTTTGTCATAATCGATTTCAATAATGTGATTTCGAAAGAAACTGTTACCTATAATAAGATCTTCAAAGGACTTCATATTGCCGACCTCTGTCATTGATACATTTTTCCATACCATAGACCCAATACGCAATTGATTGCCTAGGCTTGTCCGCTCGCTATTGACCCCGTCGGTATTCGAAACTGTCGTAAACGATGAAAATGATAAATCCAGCTGCTTTGAGTTATTTCTATTAACAACACCTGTTCCTGCTCCTAAATCAAACTGTATCGCGACATTTTTCTTGTTAATTGTTCCATTCAGGAAAATCCTTGAGCCAATAAGACGAAAAGGTATTGGCATAGGAAACGGATCATTTTGATCCAATACAGGTAGATCAGGTGGTAGTTGAGCATTTATACGAATGTGACAAGAATCCGTACCATTCAATAGTACGATGAACTCATACATTGCTCCAGGTTTAGTCATAACAGTTAATTCCTCCTGATCTGTTTTAAAAACGACTGTGCTTTCTTTCGTTGGAATATTCACGAAATAGACATCAGGGTTTGCTTTAGGATCTAATTTCCAGTCGACATGGCAATAGGCGCCATCTTTAATACCGACTTTCTCAGATGAAGCTTTGATCAAAGGTATCCTATTTTGTGGAAAGACGTTCGTCATCGTAAAAAGAGAAAGAAAAATAACAAAGGTAGCCAAGGCCATATGGCTTTTCCTTTTTTGATAGCGTGTTTTCATAATTTTGTATTTTTTTCAAGATCAAAGAAAAAAAATACCAGACGAAGAGTACACTTTTGCATCCCGACAATGTCCCGACAGTTACCCGACAATTGTATAATAGTCGCTATAAAATACAAATATCGGGCAAAATCCGTGCATTTTCACCTTTATTTAATCCGATCGCATTTCGCAGTATAACGATTATATTCATAAGGATCCAACATAGCGGAATAAGCAATTTCACATTGCTTTTAATACCTAGCCAATCGTTGAGTATAAAAATAACAAGCATCAGTAACACCGCGATTAAGGTAGATAAGATTTGTATTGAGATTAACTGACGGACCTTATACGAATGCTGTTTTTTTAACAGCATGATTGCAATGGGCACCAGAACATTTAATGGAGGCAATATAGAAAAGGGTAAGGAAGAAAGGTTGATAATCTTGATCCATGTGAGATTTTCGGATTCAGCAGGCATATCATATGCGGAAAACTCCGATTCGTCCACATGCAATGCCTGTGCAAGTGCACGAAGGGTGTAGCCCTTGGGTGGCTGCCCCGCTTCAATCCGCTGAATTGTTCTTACTGAAATACTTGATTTTTGTGCTAGTTCCTCTTGGGTTAAATTGAGTTTCTCACGTAATAATTGTAATTTGTTCATAAACAATAGATCGATCTTACGACCAAATTTACAGAATTTGGCCGTAAAAATTCATCAAATCTAAAGTTTATGGTTTCTTGGGAAAGTTAGCATCCTCTTCGGTAACCGTCTGCTCGTCAAGCGTTAAAGGAGCTGGAGGTATTTCGGTTACATTACGCTCAATTTCCTGCGTTTCAACGTGCACAGCATATTGCGAGGGTTCAATAGGGATTCCCATTACAGTGGCATACTCCCTTGTGTAGATTGCACCAAAATATAAAATGGCTGCTGTGTAATAGACCCAGAGAAGGATCAGCACAAATGAACCTGCCGCTCCATACGTATCTTGGGTTGCAGAATGCTCCAGGTAGACTCCAATTAAATAACGTCCCAATACAAATAAAATTGAAGTAAATAAGGCGCCCGCACGTACTGTCCGCCAATGTATATTGACATCCGGAAGCGCTTTAAATATGACACTAAATAACAAGAATATAATTCCGAAGGACAATGCAAAGTTAATCCCATCCATTAACATCACCGTTATGTCCGGAAAATAATGCTGTAGCTGATCTGTCAATGCTAATATTACACCATTTACAATCAATGTAACAACTAACAAGAACCCCAAACCAATTACCAAAGATGAAGACAATAATCTATCCTGAATCAATTTTAGCCAGCCTTTTTTCGGCTTCGCCCTTACATGCCAAATCTTATTGATCGAATTCTGTATATCCCCAAAAACAGTCGTTGCTCCTAAAATCAATGTAATACTACTGACAAGCAATGCCAGGTTTGACTTTCCTGAAAGTTGCAAATTCTGAATAACCTCTTGAATCTGTCTTGCGGCACTGCTTCCCACCAATCCACGGAGTTCCAAGAATACTTTCCCTTCAATCGCATCCTCACCATAAAAAATTCCGGCTAAGGCAATCATTAAAACCAATATTGGACCAATAGAGAAAACAGTATAATAGGATAATGAAGCACTATACTTCATCGAATCCTCATTCAAAAATCCCAAGACCGTACTTTTTAAAATTCGCCAATAGGTTTTCACCTTACTTCTACTTTTAGTTCGTTCATCCATGTTCTTGTACTTTGTACTCAAGAACAAACCATTGAGAAGCGAAGAAAGTTTGTAATTAGTGTGTTTTAATGCGAGTAGTCCGCTATAGTTCCCTGGAGAACCAAGCGATTGTGGTCTACAACTTTCAGACTCAGCGTAATATCTGAAGCGATGGTTTTCAATAATAGAATCGGTGATATTTTAGCTTCATTTGGCCAATCTACCAAATGAACTGCAACATGGGATAGCTCAGCTGTTTTATTGTAAGCCACATTAAGTTTATCTATATCCTTTGACGTGGTCAGCAGACTAAACTCCTTATCTTGTTTTTGAAACCATTGATAAAATAATTTACTGGGGAGGAACCTGCGCATGTCGTTATCTCCACGAATCGCTAATCTTACTTCGGGAACTTTCGTTTCGTAGGGTGTTTTCTCTTCGATCGTTTCGAAATTTTCGTCAACCGCATAATTAATAATGGTATCTATTTGAATGACCTTGTTTTTCAAAATTTCAATATCGACGTAATTTCCATCCAAATGTGCCATAATAGAATCAGCGGCTATAGGAAGTTCGCTAACTAATTGCTTTAGCTGATTTTTAAGTTGACTATTAGGGATATTGATCCAAGCTTTACCTATGTATTTTGCGGAAACAAGTTCTCTAACAAGATATTCCTTCGGAAAGTTCCAATCTGTTGAGAAAAATTCGCCAGACACATCGAGATGGTTTCCTTTCAAATCAAGCTCAATAAAATTATCCGTTGAAATATCACTATAACGCAGTGATTTACCTGTCAATGTACTTGGACGGTTAATAAATTGTTCGATGGTAACCCGGTCTTCTTTTGATTGAATTAGCTGAAGCATTTCTTCTTTCTTTGTATCAAGATCAAAGCCTAGACTTAGCAGCAGATCATCCCCTTTCCAGATAAATGCGATTTTGCTCGGTTGATGATAGGCATAGCTCACATCAGGGACTAGATTACTTTCCACTGCACCAACCTGTATCACATCTTTTAGAAAGGTCAAAAATTGTTGCTTATCCTTTAGCTGAAAAAAAGCATAAAAGTTTTTGGGATGGGGCTCCAAAGCAAAAAGAAATACATTCGCTTTGATATCAATTCCGTTGTCTTTGAGTTTACTTAGTTTTTGGCCAAAATCTTGCCCCTCTTTCGGCGCTGACTGCCATTTATTAAAAAACTGATTCAAAAGAATATCATCTAATGATACGGTCAACAAAGCCTTACTTTTTTTATGGACCAATGATTTGTAGGATTCTTGCTGTCGTAGTATGTAACCGCCCCAGGCAACGATCGCCAAAAGTACGAGGACAGCTACCGTCCAAAGTATTATTTTTTTAATCATATCAATTGAATCAGTAATTTTGGTTGTTTATCTCCTAAAAGCTCCTCTGAAAGATCCCTCAAGCTGAAAAAGTTATATTTCGCAGTATTAGGCGCTCTAAGAAAAACCTAGATTCGAAATTTTGTTCTGAAACAGATTCTATTTAAAATAGACCGATGAATCTTAAAATAGAGCAATGAATCGAAGACCGAAACAATGTCTTCTCTTGAAATAGCGCAAAATACTAGTTTTCAACAATGCACTTGATACCTCCTATTTTAAATCAGTAATAGCAAAAGTATCAAATGCCTGGAGATCTTTTCATCCCTGAAATCAGGGAATTGGGGAATTTAATTAGGTTTCCCGAATTAATCCGTATTCAATAGCCGATTTTACTGCAGCAGTAACACTTTTGGTTTGAAATTTCTCCATTAGATTCTTGCGATGGCTTTCTACCGTATGTGAACTGATAAACAATGAATCTGCAATTTGGTTTGTTGTCATTCCTTGCGCTACGAAAGTAAGCACTTCTTTCTCACGACGTGTTAATTTTGGCACTTGCTTAAGCCCCATTTCCACTTTCTTATTCAAGATAGCCTGAGTTTTTTCACAAAGATATCTTCTTCCAACAAGAACAGCGGAAATGGCAGCAAGTATTTCATCACCATTCGCATTTTTCTGTAAATAGGCATTTGCCCCCTCATTTAAAATGCTGTTGATCACTGCAAATTCATTGTGGACACTAAACGCAATAATTTTTAAATCCTTATTACTATCCTTCAGGTCTTTAACCAAATCGATACCGTTAGCATCCGGTAGATTGATATCAAGTAGCAATACCAATGGCATATCAGTGGCAATACGATGGAACAGTTCAGTCGCGCTCGAATACATGCCCACTACTTCAAAATCCTCATGCGCATTTATTATGTTTTTCAATCCCTCAAGTAGCAAAGGGTGATCGTCTGTAATCGCTATTTTTATCATTTTCCAAAAATTTAAATCATGGGTAATTCCAATTCAATGGTTGTACCCGCTCCATTCTCCGACATAACCTTCATTTCCCCGTTTAGAAACGAAAGTCTTGATCGCACATTATGCATTCCTGCAGAATGCTGCAAATCGACACTTTCCATATCAAAACCCTTGCCATCATCTTCAATTGTAATGTGTAAACGTTTATTATGTGAAGAAAGCTGTATTAAAATGTTGGTCGCATTGGCATGCTTCAACGCGTTATTCACCAATTCTTGAATAATTCTATACAAAGAAATCTCCTGTTCCGTACTTAGGCTTGATTCAAATTGTAAAAATTCACATTCAACTTGACATGTAGATTGACTCATTCGGCTTGCATAGTCTCTTAAAGTTTCTTTCAAACCATATTTTACAATTAAATCGGGCATAAGATTATGCGCAAGACGGCGAAGTTCATCGACAGCCCCGTCTAGCAAATCAATGCTTCGATCGATTCCTGCTTTCATGGTGTCTTGCTCCAAAGCATTTTTATTGATGGCTGATAATCCCAATTTGGTATTTGACAGTAAACCTCCCAATCCATCATGAAGGTCGCGAGCAAGACGGGTACGCTCTTTCTCTTCCCCAGCCAACATCGCAGTCAGGTTTTTAATGGCATGTTGTTGATTATTCTTTTCTATCTCAAGCTCATGCAAATGTTCCTTTTGTTTCAATGCCTTTGAACGCTGCCAATAGGCGTAAAATAACAATACGATCACAATCAAACAACTGATAAATAACCAGATATAGATCGAATTCATCCGTGATTTGAAAGCAATCTGTTTTTTGGAAACATCAAGCTCCTGTAAGCGTTGTTCATTTTCCAGCCGGCTTAATTGCAGATCCTGCTCCTTCTTATCCCGTTCGAGCTGCAATACTTTAAGTTGCTGGGTTCGATTCAGTTCATTTAATTTCAAATTCTCCACCAGTTGATGCTGCCTATCATTCAAGGCTTTCATCAACTTGATTTGCTGTTCCTTTTTCTCCCCTTCCAATCGAAGCCGCATTAACTTTTGGTTTTGCAGTTCACGCTCATACTTCAGCTCCAGTTGCTTCGTCTTATCGAGTTTATCCGAATTAAATGCTTTTTCAAATACATCTATGTAGCTTTTTTGATAATTGAAAGCCTCTTCATATTTACCTTCTTCAACACTTACTTCAGCCAGTCTACTAAATAGGCTTAGCCCCACTTGATAATCGTAATGGGCCTCTCTTTGAAGATTGTACAGTGCCTGCTGCAGATATTTTTTCCCTTCCTCGCGATGCCCCACTTTGAAAGACTCATCAGCGAGGATACCATAAGCAGGTATTGTAATGGCATATTGCCCCGTTTCAGCAGCAATATCTAAAGCCTGTTTGGCGTAGGATATCGCTTTCTTACCGCCATTATCAGGATAAAACTCATGGTACAGATTCGCTAGATTAACTGAAACATACGCTAGATCAGTCGGATTAACCAGATGCTTCTCATTGTTATTGATCAAATTATAAGCCTCAAGATAGTGTTGTTCAGCTTTCCTCAATAGATCACGATCTGCATTATTTGATCTATACTCCTCTTCAAATAGATAACCAGCCTGCATGTAGGCGTCAAATAGGCTATTGACATTCTTCCCTTCTTTAGCCGTTTCTAACAAAAGAGAGGTATACTTTTCTTGAAAATCATAATTGCGTTGGTTTGCATATATTGCTGTCAGTTCCTTATAGACGGCTAGTTTTCGAGCGATATTTGCGTCAGTCTGTGAAGCTTTCTCTAAAAATGAAATTGCTTTATGAAATTGAGAAACGGCTTCATCCTCCTTATTCTGCCGTGTCATAACCCATCCATCACAATAATATACATAGCCTTTAATTCCATTATCGCGGACAATCGGTAGCACAGATTTAGCATGTTCTAAATAATACCGTGATTTTTCATATGCATGATCGTTAAAGCTGTTCATTGCTGCAATACAATTCAAATAAGCATAATATTGCTTGTCAGGATAATTTCTTGCCAACTGAATATTATCATTAAGCAGTTGACTGGCCAGTACTTTTTCATTATTAAAATATAAGGCCTGCGCATATTTTCCAGTCAATACAAACCGCTCCTTGCTTCCTAAAGCAAGACTGTAATATGATTTCTTTAACTCTTGCAGCTGTTCTTGGGCAAGAATATCACTACAAAGGCACAAAAAAACAAAAAATATTAGTACCGATCTCCAAAAATTTTGAATATGCCCCATAAAAAAATAATTGTTCTAGCTATGTGAATTGGCCAAACTTAGATAAATTTGCCCTTATACGCAATTCATTCACTCGAAAAAAACTTAACTTCTCGCTGTTATTGACCTAATTAACCGAACCTTACCAAACAAAAAATTGTACCTTTGTAACAATGAAGTACATCTATCTTTTTCTTGCCATAGCCGCTGAGATATTTGCAACCACTTTTCTAAAGAAGTCTGCAGGTTTTACCCTTATAAAACCTACCCTTATCTGTATTGTAGGTTATATTATTGCCTTCTATTTTTTAAGTATCACACTTAAATACCTCCCCGTCGGAATATCCTATGCAATTTGGTCTGGGGTTGGTATTGTAGCCATTACGCTGATTGGTATGTTCTTATTCAAACAGATCCCCGATACAGCAGCCATTATCGGCATGGTCTTGATTGTCGTTGGAGTCATTATTATTAATCTCTTTTCAAAAATGGGCGCACATTAGCTGATCAAAGATCTAAATTTGTACTTTTGTAACTTACATAAATAAAAGGATACGTGTCGTTAGAGAAACTAAAACTTAGCAAAAGATTGACTGCTACGATGACCGAACTCGGTTACTTAGCTCCAAAGGAAATTCAAAGTAGATGCATTTCCAGAATTCTTGGTGGACAGGATGTGATTGCCATCGCTCCGGAAGGTGCTGGCAAAACCACAACTTATGTCTTATCTACCTTGATGAAGTTGAAATTCACAACAGATGAAGCTCCGAAGTTTTTGATCTTGGCGCCTAATGAAGAACGTATCGACGAAATTGTTGAGAGATTCTACCAATTAAGCAAAAATAAAGGTCTTCGCATCATTGGATTACGGGCTTCAGGTAGCATGGAAGAAGAAATCGAAGAACTGGTTGATGGAAAAGATATTGTTGTAGCTACTCCAAATCGTGCAAGAGCGATCTATCTTAAATTGGCCTTGAATCTCAACCGTATTCAGACACTAATTATTGATGATGCTGAAGAGATTATCAAACAAGGAATGCAAAATACAGTAAGGGAATTAGCCGAAAGCTGTGGAAAGGTACAACATTTGGTTTTCAGTACTGTTGAACACCAAAAACTTTATGACATGATCGACAATTTCATGAATGAAAATTGTGCCTCAGTCGAAATAGATGAACTTGAAAATGACACTGTCGACACCCTGGATCTATTATTATATCATGTTCCCAATTTCACAACAAAGATCAATTTATTAAATCTTCTGTTGCAGGATAAAGAAGTATTTCAAAAAGTAATCGTCTTTGTAAACTCGAAACTTACTGCCCAAAAGTTGGCCAGCAGTTTGTTCAGTAGCAATAAAGAAGAAATTGCTATCCTCAATCCATTGTTCTACGATGATCTTGGCTACGAGACCATGGAAGATTTCAAGGAAAATAATCAATCTCGTGTCTTGATTATTGCACGGGAAAATACAAACGATGTGGACCTTTCCGCTATTCCATTCATTTTTCAATTTGAGTTACCGAATGAAAAGGAGGAATTCTTAAATCATCTTGTTAAAAATGACGATAATGAAGAATCAGTCGTGTTGACTTTCACAACAGATCTGGAATTACCAATGGTCAAAAAAATAGAACAGGCCGTCGGTAAAAGAATGGATGTTTTGGAATTGCCTGAGGACCTTGCAATCTATAATCCCATCGCCGACAAAAAGAAAAAGTCGAGCAAGGAGGAAGATAAAGAAGATCTTTCCCGTGGCGGTGCTTTTCACCAAAAGAAAGAAAGCAATGCCAAAACCTTTAATTATGGGGGTGGTGAAAAGGCAAAAATGACGATGAAAATGAAAAAGAAATAAAAATAGAAAAGGGAAGTTTTAAGCTTCCCTTTTCTATTTTTATTTCTTGTGCTGACGGATGTATGCTAATCCAATAAATCTGTTTCATATACGATGCCCTATTATTGATTCAGTGAATTCCGAACGCCCATATCCAGAGCGTCTCCGTTAACAATAGCCTACTTTAGAATTTTTTTCAATAATTTAATATACGCATTTGCGATTCTTTCCATACCTTGATCATTTGGATGAGCATAGTCTACAGTCGAATTCAGATCCAGATTAAGCTCTTGGCTCGACAATAAGAAAAGCTGGCGAACCCCTTTCGATTGTAATTTTTCAAACGCAGCTTTCAGTACACGGCTACTTTGCTGATACTCTGCATTTTTATCTTCATTAAAGACTTCTGCTATACTTCCCGAACTATGCTGGGTCAAAATGATAGGCGTTGCGGGATGTTCTTTTCTTAAAAATGTCACCGCATGGACCAACAAAGAATCCAATTGTGTCTCTGTTAACGATTTCGAAATAGCCAGATTGGGAATACAATCGAGAATATAGCAGGCGGCATCTTCTTGGTTCATCATATTTAAAATAGGCTGTTCAAGTCGACCATTTCCAGAGAAACATAAATTGATCACTTCGTTATTAAATGCCCTTCCTACCTGACTGGTCCAAGCCAAACCAGGACGGCTTGTACAGGCCCCCTGTCCGATCGAGGTTCCATAGACAACAATGGGCTTTGCTGCTGTGGTATGAGTATACGTTAATTTAGCCGTATTTGGCACACCAATCTTTAACCACTTAACAGTATTGTAGAGCGGAAGATATAAGCGATAATTAAATTTTTCATTGCGCCCAATATTCTTCCACGTATAAGAAATAGTATCCGAAAAATCATAACTGCCATAAGCCCACTTCCATTCTTTCTTTACCGTATCATAAGCATAAAGATCCAGCCCACTAACACCTGTTGTTGGCATATGGGGCATATTTAAGCCTCCGGCAACTTGGTATTGAACTGTAATCTCAGGCGAAGAAGTTTGAAAGTCAATATAGAATCCTGCGCTATTCTTACCTAGCTCCCATACTGGTTTACGTACCTGACTTTCCAATTCATCGGGAAGTCTGTTGAAGGCTGAAAGCTTCTGATTCTCCAACCTACCTTCCACATGTTTATCTTCTAGTGGAGAAAACCAACTATAATTCTCCTGCGCTTTAATGGCAGAAAAAGACAACAGAAAAAACGCTGTCAACGCAACTTTTGATAACATATAATAATTTAGCTTTAAGTTTGATATAATTGATTATAAAAAAGGAGCCTATTGGCTCCTTTTTATTGTGATTTATTTATTATACTATAAAATAGCTTGTCTAACTCGTACCAGTTTTTCCATCAAGCCTTCAAGTAAATCCAAATGTAACATATTGGCGCCATCAGATTTCGCATTTGCCGGATCAGGATGTGTTTCTATAAACAGACCGTCAGCTCCCACGGCGATAGCTGCTTTCGCTATCGTTTCAATTAAGGCTGGTTTTCCTCCTGTTACGCCAGAAGTCTGATTTGGTTGTTGCAAGGAATGTGTACAGTCCATCACTGTTGGGACGTTAAAAGCACGCATTTCGGGAATCCCTCGATAATCTACAATGAGATCCTGATAGCCGAATGTATTGCCACGATCAGTTAAAAAAACCTTTTCATTTCCTGATTCCACGATCTTATCTACTGCAAATTTCATAGATCCCGCACTCAAAAACTGACCTTTTTTTACATTGACCACCTTATTCGTTTTTGCCGCCGCAACCAATAAATCAGTCTGTCTGCACAAAAATGCTGGAATTTGAAGAACGTCAACGTATGCAGCTGCCATTTCTGCCTCGTGGCTCTCATGGATATCTGTCACCGTCGGTACACCAAAAGTTTTCCCTACTTTTTCTAAAATCTTCAGCGCCTTTTCATCACCTATTCCCATAAATGAATCTAGGCGGGACCGATTGGCTTTACGGTAGGATCCCTTGAAAATGTAAGGAATATTAAGTTTATCTGTAATTGTAACAATCTTTTCAGCAATACGCAAAGCGATTTCTTCTCCCTCAATTGCACACGGCCCCGCCATTAAAAAGAAATTCTGCGATGTCCCATTCTTTATTTCGGGAATGTATTTGTTAATCATATAATTATAAAAATATTAATTGCCAAGCTCTGATAAAAATTTGATTCGCATCAATTGGAGATCTTCATAACTGTAATCATCCCCTCCAAGTTCTTTAAGCGCATCATTAATTGAATCAGTCTCCGCTGTCTTAAAATAGTCATATACCTCATCCTGGCGATCCTCATCAATAATCTCGTCAATAAAATAATTGATATTGATTTTTGTGCCCGCATTTACAATCGTTTCTATTTCCTTCAATATTTCCTCATAAGTTATCCCCTTAGCTGAAGCAATATCATCCAATGCTATTTTACGATCGATATTTTGAATAATAGATACCTTTAATGCCGATTTATTTGCTGTACTTTTAATGACAAGATCCACGGGTCTATCGATTTCATTTTCCTCAACGTAGTCTTTGATCAAGGCAATAAATGGTGCGCCAAATTTAATCGCTTTACCATTCCCTACTCCCTGGATCTGTTTCAACTCATCGATGGCAATTGGATAATGTGTACACATTTCTTCCAGCGAAGGATCTTGAAAGATGACAAATGGAGGCAATGACTTCCCTTTTGCAATTTTCTTGCGTAGGTCTTTAAGCATTCCCAACAAGACGGTATCTAAGGCTCCTGTGCCGTGGCCTGTATCTTCCGAATTTGTGCTATCTCCTCCTTCTATTGGACGATTCAAAACAAATTTTAGTTGATAAGGGTTATCTAGATAATGACGGCCAATATCTGTCAATTTTAAAAGGCCATAGTGATCAATATCTTTTTCGATAAAGTTGTCAAGCGCAGCCTGTCTCAGCAAAGATTTCCAATAAATAACACCTTTCTCTTTACCCGTTCCGAAAAGACGATGTTCATCATGTTTATAGGAAGATACGGGTTGATTATTTTGACCCATCATGACGTTGATCACGTGATGATCATCAAATTTCTCGCCCTGCTCCTGAATGAAACCCAGTACATTTTTCAAGGAGTCTTCGGCCTCAAAATATTCTTTCTCCGAGCGGCAGTTGTCGCACATATTATTACAGCCCTGCTCGTCAAAATTTTCTCCAAAATAATGAAGAATTTGTTTACGACGACATACTGCAGACTCCGAATAATCAATAACCTCTTTTAAGATCTGTGTACCGATCTCGCGTTCGGCCACAGGTTTATCTTTCATAAACTTGGTCAGCTTTTCAACATCTTTTTCCGAGTAAAAAGCCAAACAATAACCATCCCCCCCATCACGTCCAGCACGTCCAGTTTCCTGATAGTAACCCTCCATGGATTTAGGAATATCATGGTGAATGACATAACGAACGTCAGGTTTGTCTATTCCCATACCGAAAGCGATGGTAGCAACAATCACTTCCACATCCTCCATCAAAAATTTATCCTGTGTATCAGCTCTTGTTTTAGCGTCCAATCCCGCATGGTAAGGTAAGGCTTTGATGCCATTTAGGTTCAAAACCTCACTGATTTCTTCTACCTTTTTACGGCTCAAACAATAGACAATACCGGTCTTACCCGATTTGGTTTTGATAAAACGAACAATCTCCTTAACAACATCCTTTTTGGGCCGCACCTCGTAATACAAATTGCTTCGATTAAATGATGATTTAAATAAAACAGCATCATTCATCTGTAAATTTTTACGGATATCCGACTGAACTTTAGGAGTAGCAGTCGCCGTAAGAGCGATAACAGGGATATTGGCACCTATTTCGTTGATTACCTGGCGTATTTTACGATATTCTGGTCTGAAATCGTGCCCCCATTCCGAAATACAATGCGCTTCGTCAACCGCTACGAAAGACACGGTAATCTGATGTAAGAATTCCAAATTATCTTGCTTGGCAAGGGATTCTGGAGCTACATACAGCAATTTGGTCTTCCCGGCGAGTACATCATCCTTAACCTTTGTAATTTCGCTCTTATTCAATGATGAATTTAAAAAATGAGCGATACTATCTTCGCCACCGAATGCACGAAGCTGATCTACCTGGTTTTTCATTAAAGCAATCAGCGGAGAAATAACAATTGCAGTTCCCTCACTCATAAGAGCAGGAAGCTGGTAGCAAATTGATTTTCCTCCTCCGGTTGGCATTATTACAAAAGTATCTCTTCGTTGAAGAATACTAGTTATAATTGCCTCTTGATCCCCTTTAAAAGTATCAAAACCAAAAAAATCTTGTAAATTGTCGAAAAGTGATTTTTCTATTTCCATTGCGCCTTGGGCAAAAATAAGATAGATAAATGAAGAAATAATCTTGAAAAATAATCTATTTTTGCAATCTATTCTAATACATAAAAGTAAGAGTATTTTTTGTGAAAAACAACTACGAAATAAAAAATATAGCTATTCAAGCTATTCAAGAAGAAGCCAAGGCGGTAGCTGCTTTAGCTCAATATATTGATGATGATTTTGTTACCGTTGTCGATCGTATTCTAAATTTACAGGGCCGCGTCATTGTAACTGGAATCGGCAAAAGTGCCATTATCGCTCAAAAGATAGTTGCAACGCTAAATTCGACAGGCACACCATCGATCTTTATGCATGCAGCTGACGCTATCCACGGAGACCTTGGTATTATCCAACAAAATGATTTAATTATTGCGATCTCTAAAAGTGGTAATACACCTGAGATTAAAGTACTTGTCCCCTTTTTAAAACAGACAAAGAATGTTTTGGTTGCTTTGGTCGGAAATACGGAATCCTATCTCGCTAAAAATGCAGACTATATTTTAAATACCACCGTTGAGAAAGAAGCTTGTCCTAACAACCTTGCGCCGACTTCAAGTACAACTGCTCAGCTAGCCATGGGCGATGCGCTTGCTGTCGTTTTACAAGAGTGCCGCGATTTCACGGATAAAGATTTTGCAAAATACCACCCGGGAGGAGCATTAGGAAAAAAACTGTACTTAAGAGTCGGCGATCTATCCGATCAGAACGGCAAACCTAGTGTCCAACCGCAAGCCACTGTAAGTGATATCATCATCACCATAACACAGTTTAGACTGGGAGCTGTAGCGGTGTTGGCTGCTGACCGCATACTCGGCATCATCACAGACGGTGATATCCGTCGTATGCTGGAGAAACACACCAATTTAGCGGCAATTACTGCCGCCGATATCATGGGAAAATCACCAAAAATCATCGACAAAAATGAATTGGCAGCCAATGCTCTCCATATTATGCGTGAAAATAACATCACACAACTACTGGTTTCCGACAAAGGGAATTATGCTGGTGTTATCCACATACAGGATCTATTGAAAGAAGGTATAATATAACTGTAATAAAGTTGTTAGATGTACAATAAATTGGCAATAAATATTAAATTTGGCATATCAGTTGTACTATTTTAATCGTAAAGTAATATTTTAGAAGCATGAAAAAGTATATAACAATCTTAGCAGTGATCATTTCCTTTATAGGTTTTTCTTCGATGCAGACAGGACAAGGGGAATTTAAATTCGAAAAAGAAACCCATGATTTTGGCAAAATTCCGGCCGGTACGCCCGTTTCGTATAATTTCAAGTTTTCAAACACAGGCAGTGAGCCAATTATCATTTCAAATGTTGTGCCTACCTGCGGATGTTCTGTAGCAGAATTTACGAAAACACCAATTAAACCAGGCGAAAGCGGAACGATCAAAGTAACTTACAATGCGGCGGCAAAAGCTCCATTCACAAAGAGTTTCACCGTACAGTCGAACACCAAGACTCCTGTAAAAACGCTATATATTAAGGGCATTGTAGAATAACAATGCTCGTAAATAAAACGAAAAAAGCCACATAATCATGTGGCTTTTTTCGTTTTATTTTGGTTAGCTTTGCACTACTAATTTTAAAAAAACTATAATGCCAGTAATATCAGAAAAAGGGCTGAATATGCCTGCGTCGCCTATTAGAAAGCTGACGCCATATGCTGATCAAGCAAAAAAAGAAGGTAAAAAGATATACCACCTCAATATCGGACAACCTGATATCCAAACACCTGAAGTGATGCTTAATGCTTTGAAAAATATACAGTTCAAAGTGTGGGCCTATACACCTTCTGAAGGTACAGCCTCTTATCGAAATAAGTTAGCAGAATATTATAATAAGCTAAATTATAATATTGAGCCAACAGATATATTAGTAACGAATGGCGGTTCAGAAGCGATTATGATCGCTATGCAAGCCTGTTTAAATGAAGGAGAAGAGATTATCATTCCAGAGCCATTTTATGCAAATTACAATGGTTTTGCGTGTTCCTCTGATGTTGTAATCAAACCAATCATGTCCTATATTGAAAGTGGATTTGCATTACCTTCTATCGCTGAATTTGAAAAAGTAATTACCCCTAAAACCAAAGCGATCTGCATCTGTAATCCAAATAACCCGACGGGTTACCTTTACTCCAGAGAAGAACTCGAAGCTCTTCGTGAACTTTGTCTAAAATATGATCTTTACCTTTTCTCAGATGAGGCCTACCGTGAATTTTGTTACGATGGCAGAGAGTTTATCTCACCAATGCATTTAGAAGGTCTCGAAAATAATGTGGTTATTTTTGATACAGTATCAAAACGTTACTCTGCTTGTGGTGCGCGTATTGGATGTATCATTACCAAAAATAAAGAGCTATATCAGACTGCACTGAAATTTGCGCAAGCTCGCTTAAGCCCTTCGCTGGAAGGTCAAATTGCGGGTGAGGCTGCTGTTGATACACCAGACAGTTACTTTGAAGCAGTATCCAAAGAATACACAGCAAGAAGAGATACCCTCGTGAAAGGACTTAACGCCATTGAAGGAGTTTACTCTCCTAACCCAGGTGGTGCATTTTACGTCGTTGCCAAACTACCGATTGACAATGCTGATAAATTCTGCCAATGGATGTTGGAAGAGTTCTCTTACAATAACGAAACAGTAATGATGGCTCCCGCTACGGGTTTTTACAGTACGGAGGGTGCTGGTGTAAATGAAGTACGCCTTGCCTATGTGCTTAATCAAGATGATCTTAATAAAGCATTGGTTTGCCTAGAGAAAGCTCTTCAAGTGTATCCGGGACGTACAAATTAATAACAAAATAACAGGACTTATGAAAGGTGGGACAGGCATGTTCCGCCTTTTTCTTTTTTGTAGTTCCTTCCCACAAACTCCTCTTCTATTTGCATTTTTAAAAAAAACAAAACAAACTTTCGAGGCATCTTGTTCTTATTATAGTAACCAAAACGATTTCATATGGATAAATTGAAGAAATTCCAATTGATGGAAAAAATAGCAAGAGAATTAGAAGATGTCAGAAATAGTCAACAAGCTGTTTTGGAAAAAATAGGCAAAATCGAAGTTGATAACATTGAACTCGGCGATAAGAATATTGAAAAAACAATTCCCGATATCTATCAGCGTACAGCAGATAATTCAGATGCTATCAAAGCTCTTCTGGAGTCTTTTCAAGAGCAGACAGCAGAATTCGGAGAGAAAAACAACGTTGGAAAACTATTGGAACAGCAGCAGATCAATAGTGTAAAATAGCTAAAAAAAGGAGGCCGACTAAATAGTCGGCCTCCTTTTTGTTTTATGATTGTGCTTTTGCAGCCCTAGCTTTTAAATATTCTTCTTCAACAAAATGAAGCTGTTGTTCTGGTGTCAGATTTGAATTGTCCAAAACAATAGCGTCTTCGGCTTGCCGTAATGGACTTTCCGCACGCGTACTGTCGATACGGTCACGTGTAGAAAGATTCTCCACGACTTCTTCTAAAGTCACGTCCTCTCCTTTTTCCGTCAACTCCAGATAACGCCTCGCGGCACGTACTTTAGGGTCTGCCGTCATAAAAATTTTCAGATCAGCATCTGGAAAAACAGTAGTACCAATATCACGGCCATCCATAATAATATTTCGTCTGCTACCCAATTTTTGCTGCTGGGCAACCATAGCAACCCGAACAGCTTTGATTGCACTCACATCGCTGACTTTATCAGAAATATACATCTGACGGATCTCTTCCGAGATATCCTCATCATTTAGATGAATTTCTGTTTTTATTGCATTTGGGATAAAATCAATGTGGATATCTTTCAGTGCATTTTCGATCGCTTCTTGATCATCCAGCGCTATCTCATGCCGGATAAAATAGAGTGTGACGGCCCTATACATAGCTCCACTGTCAATAAAGGCAAACTTCAGTTTTTTTGCCAAGGCCTTTGCGAGGGTACTTTTACCGCAGGAGGAAAAACCATCTATGGCGATAATAAAATTGTGACGTCCACTCATTATTCGTTTCCTCCTATGATTACACCGGGACGATTGACCAAAGGAACCTTAGTCAGGTTACCATCCACAATGCTTTCGGGTAAAAAGATATATTTTTTATCGTAAATAATATTATCAATATAAAAACTCAACCAATATTCATTTGTCAGCCCGAATACCTGTTCGTCAATCGCTTCAACACGATCGAAAGATTTAGCTTCTATATTTCCAATAAAATGACGCAAAGTTGTTGTTGTTACTTGTCGGCCATCCTTTTCGCCATAACCTTTTGAGCTGATCAGCACATTCTGAATGGCAATGTTCTTGTCATTGATCACATAGACAGTCCAATTTTTTGTCTCCACCGTCTCACCTTCCAAAACAACGGCGATCATAATATCTTTGACAATATTTTCAGGCAAATCTGCTTTCATCCTTATTTAGACTTTGTAGTTTTTTTAGCTGGAGCCTTCTTTGCTGTAGCTTTTTTTGCTACAGTTTTCTTTTCTGTTGTTTTTGCTTTGGTCGCTTTTCCTTTCGGAGCATCCGCCTCAGCCCATTTCAGCACATCCGCATACGTGATTTTTTCAATCTCGGTTCCCTTAGGGATTTTCAGATTTTGCTTACCAAATCGAATAAATGGTCCCCAGCGTCCCTGCTCGATTTGAGCATCTGGATTTTCATCAAAAACCCGAATCACTTTCTCGATATCTTTCTGACGTTTGTCTTTGATAATCTGTATCGCCTCTTCTTCTGTTACATCCAAAGGATCAACACCTTTTGGTAAGGAGTAAAACGATGAATTGTGACGTATATAAGGTCCAAATCGTCCAACCGCGACAGTCATTTCTTTATCTTCAAATAAACCGACTTTTTTCGGTAATTTGAACAATTCCATGGCATCCTCAAAAGTAATGGTTTCGATCATTTGGCCCTTCCGCAAGGACGCAAAACGAGGTTTTTCTTCATCGTCGGGAGAACCAATCTGTACCAATGGGCCGAACTTACCAATACGAACCGAAACGGGCTTTCCGGAAACTGGATCCACACCGAGCTCACGCTCATTATTCGCACGATCTGCATTTACTAAAGTATCTTCTACTTCGGAATGAAAAGGTCCATAGAAATCATGCAACATTTTTGTCCATTCGGTCAGTCCATGCGCAATATCGTCAAATTCTTTTTCTACGTTGGCCGTAAAATGAAAATCCACAATACCGTTGAAGTGTTCAACCAAAAAGTCATTCACCACAACACCGATATCCGTTGGAAACATTTTTCCTTTTTCGGCACCGGTTATTTCGGTTTTTGTTACCGCTGTTAATTCGGCATCCTTTAATGTCAGTACACGGTAATCGCGCGATTTACCTTCACGCTCTTCCTTTATAACATAACCGCGGTTTTGAATAGTTGAAATCGTAGGGGCGTAGGTTGAAGGACGGCCAATTCCCAATTCCTCCAATTTTTTCACCAAAGCAGCTTCCGTATAACGTGCTGGAGGTCGTGTAAAGCGCTCCGTTGCCGACATGTTTTTCAAAGTCAATGGCATACCAATGGCTAACGGTGGAAGAATAGCATTGTCACTATCTTCGTCCATCGCGTTGTCTTGATCGTCATCCAAGGATTCCATGTAAACTTTCAAGAACCCATCAAATTTCATAACCTCTCCTGACGCATTCAAATCTTCGGTACGGGTTGAGATGTCGATCTTTGCCAATGTACGTTCAAACTCCGCCTCACTCATTTGGGAAGCAATTGCTCTTTTCCAAATAAGCTCATATAATCTTTTTTCGGATGCATCCCCATCAATGGTGTGCTCAGAGAAATAAGTAGGACGAATAGCTTCGTGTGCTTCTTGAGCACCCGATGTTTTTGTTTTATATTTTCTGAGTTTATGGTACTGATTGCCGTAAGCCGATTTGATTTCCTTTTCAGCAGCCTCAATCGCCGTATCACTCAAATTAACAGAATCGGTACGCATATAGGTAATTCGTCCTGATTCATACAGCCTTTGCGCCACCTGCATGGTGCGGGCAACCGAAAATCCAAGCTTTCTACTTGCTTCCTGCTGTAATGTTGATGTGGTAAATGGCGCCGCTGGTGAACGCTTTGCAGGTTTTGTTTCTAGATTTTTTACTGAAAACAGCGCTGCTTTACAATCTTCCAAAAATTTGGTCGCCTCTGCTTCTGTTGCAAAACGCTGCGGAAGTTCGGCTTTAAAACTATCTTTAACTTTTCCCGTATGAAAAAAAGCAACGATCTTAAAAGCCGCTTCGGGTTCAAATTTATTGATTTCACGCTCACGATCTACAATCAGACGAACTGCAACAGACTGCACCCGACCAGCAGATAAGGAAGGCTTCACCTTTTTCCATAGAACCGGAGATAATTCAAAACCGACTAATCGATCTAGAACTCTTCGCGCTTGTTGTGCATTTACTAAGTTATAATCTATTTTACGCGGATTGTCAATAGCCTTCAGAATAGCTGGCTTCGTAATCTCATGAAACACAATCCTTTTTGTACTTTCATCTTTTAATCCCAAAGTCTCAAATAAGTGCCATGAAATAGCCTCTCCTTCGCGGTCCTCATCGGACGCTAACCAAACGGTTTCTGCAGCTTTAGCCAATTTCTTCAGTTCACTTACAACCGCCTTTTTGTCGGAGGGAACTTCATACTTTTGTTCAAAATTCTTTTCGGTATCAATTGCATCATCGGTTTTCACCAAGTCGCGAATATGTCCATAACTTGACTTGACCAAAAAATCCTTTCCTAAATACCCTTCTATCGTTTTCGCTTTCGCTGGAGACTCAACTATCAATAAATTTTTCGCCATCTAATTTGAGATTTGTGCAAATAAAGGGAATTCTGAAAGGAATGACAATAATTTCTTGCAAAAAAGACAAAAAAAATAGATTTCATGTCAACAATAAAGAAATTTATCCAAGGACAAAGGACCGCGCAACGGAGTTGAGCTCGACACAGAAACGCTGTCAGATCAAGCGAATTTGCCACTCCAACCACTTTGTTTCCGTCTATTTCAGACAAAAACAAATTCATTTAACTTTATTCGGTTTCGAATCAACCTTCATAAAGTTGCAAAATCAAATATTCGAAACAGTTAAAATACGTATAAGTAAAATATATATGTATATTCGCTTATTCAAAAGGGCAATATATAACAACTCCCCTATTTTGTTTAAATATTTTAATAATGAAAAGAAGTCTTCTCAGAATTGCCTTTTGGGGCACGTTATTACCATTTGTATCTTGTTCAGTTATGAAAGATTCAGCAAAATCAAATTCAGGCAATTTCCCTAAACTTAGTCTGGAAGCACATCGCGGCGGCCGCGGCCTATATCCTGAAGAGTCTATCGCTGCCATGAAAAATGCAATAGATCTGGCAAAGGTGACCACACTGGAAATGGATTGCCACATTACCAAAGATCGTAAGGTTGTTGTCTTTCACGACGATTATCTTAACCCAAAATTTGTACTGAAACCCAATGGCTCCGAAATTTCTGACAAAGATAAACCGCTGAGAATTTATGATATGCTTTATAAAGAGCTGATTAAATACGATATCGGATCGAAATTTTATAAAGAGTTTCCTGAACAGAAAAAACAGGTTACGCGTATAGCAAAACTATCAGACCTTATTGACAGTACTGAAGCCTACGCAAGTGTAAAAAGGAAAGCGCCGATGTTTTATAATATCGAAGTGAAGAGTAAGGAAGATAAAGATGGTATTTTCCATCCAAGGGTAGAAGAATTTGTGGACCTTATGGTGCAGGTGATCACTGATAAGAAAATTGCTTCACGAACCGTCATCCAATCGTTTGATAGTAGAGCTATTAAATATCTGCACAAAGCATATCCTCAAATCAAAGTTTCTTATCTTATTGATGCAAACTATACCAAAAGCGTTGAGCAAACAATTGCAGCTTTGGGCTTTACACCTTTTATTATAAGTCCGCACTATAAAATAGCTACACGCGATTTTATTGCACAGTGCCACAAAGCCGATATCAAGGTTATTCCATGGACAGTCAATACAAAGGACGAGATAGAACAGCTGAAGGCTGTAAAGGTTGATGGAATTATTAGCGATTACCCCAATTTGTTTTAACAAACACCTTGCTTGTTTCGCTTAGAATGAAAAAAATTGAGTTCTAGTTCATCTCAATGCCAGGAGAAACCAAGCCACACCAAAGCAAAGCAGTTCGTTAATCGCCTCAACTACTTTGCTTTGGTTTTGTTTTTTAATGCTTTTTCAATATATTCCCGTCCCTTTTGAACCAAAAATTCAGAGCGGTGATAATCCCAAAGGTTACAGATATTATAGGGAATATCCACCACCACATCGGGATGGTATAAATCAACAATCATACGGCTCATTTTCCTGCGCATCACATAGTACGAGGCTTGTAGAATATCCAAGGAATTCGAAGTCTTCGGATCCAGTTTTTTGATAACAGAATATTGTTTATCCGGTTTAGATTCCAGATTGACAGCAATGATTAAATTCTCTTTCTTGGTTACATGATTTATGGGCAATGGATTCAGTACACCACCGTCAACGTACACATGGTTCTCCTCCTCTACCGCTGTAAATACAGCTGGAATTGCAATCGAAGCCCGAATGGCATCATACATACTCCCAAAATCCAGCACAACCTCCTTTTCGTAGTTTAGATCTGTCGCAACGGCTTTAAACAAAATTGGAAAAGTCTCTATATTAGCATCGGGGATCACAGATTTCAAGGCGTTAAACACCTTGACCCCCTTCATCATTCCTAGTCCCTTCCAGCTAAAATCCATCATATTAAAGACCGATTTCTTCGTCAGGCGCTGCATCCAATCTTCGAGAACATCCATCTTCCCCTGCGCATAAATACCACCGACAAGTGCTCCTATTGAACAACCTACCACCTCATCGATTTCAAAGCCCAGCTCTTCAAGCCTTCGAATAATACCAATATGCACAAGACCTCTTGCACCACCTCCGCCCAGGACAAGGGTAACTTTACGATTCAAAAAAGCTTTCTCCAACATAATTATACAAGTACATGAAACACTTGTTTACATCCAAGCAACAATGTAAACAGATAATCATCGTTATTATATGTATTTTTGATTACAATATACGCAGTAAAAAAAGAAATATGAAAATAGAAATTTGGTCGGACATTATTTGTCCATTTTGTTATATTGGCTTGACAAAGCTTGAATTGGCTCTTCAACAAACCGCAAGTAAGCCAGCCGCTGAAATCATCTGGAAATCGTATCAGCTTAACCCCGACTATCCCGAAGATGCTCCGGCAATGCCAACCTACGATTACCTCGTTCAAACGAAAGGCATGAGCATGGACGATGTTGTTGCAATGACTTCACAGCTCAGTGCGCAGGGAAAAGAGCTGGGTATTGACCTGAATTTTGAAAAAGCAATCGTTGTAAATACAAAAAAAGCTCATCGTCTGATCCATTTTTCCCAGGCGCAGCAAAAAGGCACTCAGATCAAAAAAGCCTTATTTAAGGCTCATTTCACCGATGGTCTCGATGTAAATAACAATGAGGTTCTCGTCACTATCGCAACGAAAGAGCAGCTTTCCGCTCAGGATGTAAAAAACTTATTGGAATCGGATGAATTTGCTTATGATGTTGCACAGGATATCCAAGAAGGTGTCAGCTTAGGACTCCGAGGTGTTCCTTTCTTTGTATTTGACAGAAAATACGCTATCCCCGGAGCACAGCCCATGGAAGTCTTTCACAATACAATAAATGAATGCCTGGCCGGTCAGCCTGCACCTCTTGAACGCAGAGGCGAAGAAGGCCCTTCATGTGATCCTGAAACAGGAAAATGTGAATAAAGAAAGAAAAAATTATTGTTTAATTTTACTATTTTCGCAAGCTTATAACGACAAACAAATTTGGTATAAATGCAGTTAACCAAACTAGAAATTAAAGGATTTAAGAGTTTCGGAGACAAGATCACGATCAACTTCAATGATGGTGTCACAGCGATTGTCGGTCCCAATGGATGCGGAAAGTCCAATGTGGTCGACGCCATACGCTGGGTACTGGGGGAACAAAGTACAAAGATGCTTCGCTCCGATAAAATGGAAAATATTATCTTCAATGGAACGAAAAATAGAAAGCCGGCAAACCTTGCAGAGGTTTCGCTGACCTTCAACAACAACAATAATATTTTACCAACGGAATTCTCTACAGTGACGGTCACCCGTAAGCTGTTTCGCAACGGCGATAGTGAATATCGATTGAATGATGTCAAATGTCGTTTAAAAGATATCACGGATCTGTTCCTGGATACCGGAGTTGGTGCCGACAGTTATTCGATCATCGAATTGAAAATGATTGATGAAATTATCAACAACAAAGATAATTCACGTCGCAACCTCTTTGAAGAAGCATCCGGAATCTCTAAGTATAAAGTTCGTAAAAAACAAACTTTAGCAAAGCTGAGAGATACTGAAGCCGATCTTTCCCGTGTTGATGACTTGCTTTACGAAATCACAAAGAATCTCAAATCATTAGAAAATCAAGCTAAAAAAGCTGAAAAATATACCTCCCTTAAAGCAGAATACCGCCAGAGCAGTATAGATTTGGCTTATTATAGAATTGCTGATTTTTCGACCGAATTAGAAAGACTTCAGACACAAGAATCCAAGGTTCAAAAAGATGCCGTCAATGCACAGCAAAATATTCTGAACGCGGAAACTGAACTCCAAATACTCCGCCAGACAAATTTGGAACAGGAAAAAAACCTTTCGGTACAGCAAAAGACAACACAGGAATTTGTCAATAAAATCCGAGGTTATGAATCGGAAAAGAAGATCAAAAACGAAAAAGTCAAAAATCTTCAAGATAAAGAAAACCGACTGAACCTCGATATCAACAGCGATAAACAACAGCTTAATCATGTCCTCTACACCATCAAACGACTGAATGAGGAATTGTTTGATGAGCAAAATAAACTCGATTCGTTAAAAACAAATCTTGAATCGGATAAAACCGAAGTCGACGAATTGAGAGGACAGCAACAATCTGCAAAGGGAAAGCTCGATATTTTTAATAAGAGCAATGCTGAATTACAGGCAAAAATATACAAATTAGAAAAAGATCTTGCGGTATTCACAATTCAGAAAGAAGCTCTTCTGCAAGAATCTGTTCGCAATAGTGTAGATACAGAAGCAAAAGAAGCCGAATTGCAGCAGTTCAATTCCTCTGTTATGGAATTGGAAGGCCGTGTAGAAGCACAGCAGCTACAGTACGATTCAGCAAACCAGCAGGAAGAAGAGCTCCAAGGACAGATTAATCAGTGCCAGGCAAACCTCGAGGAATTTAAGGCCCAGCTTGCCAAAGATCTCCGCCTGGTAGATGCCAAACAAAACGAATACAACCTCACGAAATCCCTTGTTGATAATTTAGAAGGTTTCCCCGATTCCATTCGCTTCCTCAAGAAAAATGCAGGCTGGAAAAAGCAGCCCCCACTCCTATCAGATGTCCTTTTCTGTCAGGAAGATTACCGTGTGGCTATTGAGAACTACCTAGAGCCTATTATGAACCATTATGTTGTCGAAACACAACAAGATGCCGTTCAGGCTATCCAACTATTGAGCGATGCAGCAAAAGGAAGAGCTAATTTCTTTGTTTTAGATGCCATAGTAGATTCCCCAAGCGCTGCCCCCGCACCAAATGACAATTTGATGTCTGCGTTAGATGTGATTAACGTAGACGAAAAGTACAAGGCTTTATGTACGATGCTGCTCCAGCAAGTCTTCATCCTTAAACATGAAAATGAAAAGGAGCTGGATGAAAAGCTACCTGCTCTAGGACAGGTGATTCTACAAAAAAATGGACGTTATTCGAAACATCATTTAGGCCTTTCGGGTGGTTCAGTGGGATTATTTGAGGGCAAACGTATCGGAAGAGCGAAAAATCTGGAAGTGCTATCCCAAGAGATCAAAACCTTAAATCAGGAAATAGCAAAACTTGAAGATAAAATAACGGCCGAAACAGCTCGTTTGGATGCACTGCGTGGTAATTCACAGAAAGAGTTAATCGATGAGCTGCGCTTTCAGCTCAATAGACTGAATAATGAATTAATTACCGTCAAAACAAAGCAAGAGCAATACCAAGCCTTCATCAATAACTCCCAGGCCCGTAAAAAAGATATTCAGGAGAAAATTGAAGGTATAGAATCGGATTTAAAAATTGCGGAGCCACAGCTTCAGGAGCTCCGTCTGGAAAAAGAACAGAGTATAGCCGAATTATCGACTTTACAAGATCAGTTCCATGAAATATCTGAGGTACTTAACGAAAAATCAACCGCATACAATCAAGAGAATATCGCTTACCATCAACAGTTAAACAAAGTTTCCAATATCACAAAAGATCTCGAATTTAGAGAGACGCAGAAAGATGATCACGAAATCCGTGTGGAGCGAAACAGTGCAGAATTAGTTGAAGTGCAGGAAGCTTTAAGAACAACCATTCCATTTGAAGATGAAGAAGATCAGGATCTTATTGCGATGTATGAGCAGAAGATCGCCCTGGAAGATGGTCTCAAAGAATTGGAAGACGGCTACTATGCAGATAAGCAGAAAATCAATAACCTCGAAGATGCTCTGACACAGCAGCGTCGTTCAAAAGAACAGAGTGACTTTCTTGTTTCAGAGATCAAAGATAAAAAAACGGGTCTTCAGATCGACCTCAATGCCTTGAAAGAACGTCTTTCTGTTGAATTCAACGTTGAACTGAAAGACCTGATTGACCGTGAAGATGTGCCTGAGATCACAGAAGATCAGACGACATTGGCAACCAAATGCAGTAAACTCAAGAAACAGCTTGATGAATTTGGAACGATCAATCTAATGGCAAAAGAGGCTTTTGACGAGATGAATGAACGCTATGATTTCATTAACAAAGAGAAAGCTGATTTAATCGAAGCAAAAGGCTCATTGATGGCAACAATAAAAGAAATTGACGATACCGCTCAAGTTCAGTTTATGTTTACATTCGATGCCGTAAGGAATAACTTCGTCAAGGTATTCCGTTCGCTATTTAACGAAGAAGACAGCTGCGACCTGGTGCTCACAGACCCAAGCAATCCGCTGGATTCAGACATCGACATTATTGCAAGACCAAAAGGGAAAAGACCGCTGTCTATCAATCAGCTTTCGGGTGGTGAAAAGACCTTGACTTCAACAGCCTTGTTATTCTCACTCTATCTTTCTAAACCGGCACCTTTTTGTATATTCGATGAGGTGGACGCTCCGTTGGATGATACTAATATTGATAAATTCAATAATATTATCCGGGATTTTTCCAAGAATTCACAATTTATCGTGGTCTCACACAATAAAAAAACGATAGCAAGTACAGACATCATCTATGGCGTAACCATGGTTGAACAAGGTGTATCCCGTGTAGTTGCAGTAGATCTAAGAGAAGTTGCTTAGTGAGCAACGAAATACACAATAAATAAGACGGACTCAGGGGATCTACACCCGGTCCGTCTTATTTATACAGATCAATTTAATTTCCTCTCGCCTTTAATGAAATTCTTTGCTGCAACATGCTGTGAATTTCCGTAAGCTTATTTCCTGTTGCAGATCAATATAAGGATAGACAGCAGACAGCTGATTCCCCCAAATAAATAGACCGACTGATAACCAAACGAGCCCGCGATCATTCCCGCCAATGGTCCTGCCAGTCCCAGCGACAAATCCACAAACGCAACATAAGCTCCAAGTGCTGTACCACGCATCTGCGGTGCAACTTTTTTTATGGCTAGCACACCCAAAGCCGGGAATACCAGGGAAAACCCTACACCTGTAAGTCCGCAGCCTATTATTGCAAGCATTTTGGATGTGGCAGTCCAGATCAGCGCTTGTCCCAGAACTTCGATAAACAATGATATCAAAGCTATTTTAAGACCGCCAAATCTATCTGGAAATGATGCAAAGAACACTCTGGTCAACACATAACATGTCCCAAAAACCATAAACGCCAATGAAGCCTCCCCCCAATTCATTGCCTTGAAGAACAAGGCAATGAAGGACGCAATACAGCCAAATGCCATGGAAGAGAATGCCAGGCTAAGCCCTTGTCCAGAAATCGCCCCTATCACCTTATAAAACGGTGTACGGATATGGTCTTTATCAATGGCTACGGCTGGCAGTTTTACCGTGGCTAGCCAGCTCATCATTGGCAATAATAACATAAGAAAACAGGCGGAAAGGTCTCCGGATACTCGTCCCAACCAAATACTTAGAGGGGCGCCGATAGCGATACCAGCATACATCGCAATACCGTTCCAGGTCATCACCTTTCCTGACTGCGCCGGTCCAACCAACCCGATGCCCCAAGTAAGCGCTCCTGTGACCAGAAAACTTTCTGCAATACCATGCATTACCCTGGCAAAAAGAAGCAATGCAAGCGCTGTACCGCTGCTAAATTGAAAAAAAACAGCTAAAACATAGGCTGATCCCGCTAGAACAGCTAAAATAGCGCCCGACATCTTGCTCTTCTTAGCGCCCTTCGTATCGGTAATTTTACCCGAGTAAGCGCGTGTAAGAAGTGTCGCGAGCGATTGCAAACCAATAACCAAACCAACAATAAAACTGTCGTATCCTAATTTCTCCTCAACAAACTTCGGAAGTAGCCCCAAAGCAATTCCAATAGTCAAATAGACTCCAAATACCGATACAATAATGGGAATTATGGCTTTGTAGAAACCAATTGTTTGTCCTTTTTCTAAAATTACACTCATAAATTTTTTGTTTAACTATATTTCGAGTGCAAATATGCCGCGGATCAAAAAGCTAAACATTGACTCAAGTCAAAAAAAGAGTCTGCAAGTCAAAAAAGGAAGCTGAAAAATAAAAAGCCCAGAGTGGGGAACTCTGAGCTTTCGTTAGCCATATATTAACCTATTTTATGAAAAGTATTTGTAATGAAAACGCCACATTTTTGAATTCATTATAACAAGAATAGTCATTTAACATTTTTTAACGTTTAGAAGAGATTAATATTAAACTCTATTTGAGCGTGGCAAAAACCATAATTTTTCGTGTTCTTGTCAGGGATCCTCCGATCCTGTTCACAAAAAAAGCTCGAAGTGGGGAACTCCGAGCTAACCTAACCAATTATTAACCTAAATTTATGAAAAGTCTAATTTATACAAACAGCCTCTTTCGCTGTTTTGACTATTAAACGTAAACCATAAGCTTATTATTACGCAGCTCTTACGGATTTATGTGAAATTTGACATTTTTTAACAATTCAATAAGTAACTTTAGGAAAACGAACATATAAATAAATATCATATGGCAGAGTACGATTTAAATGAACTTCAGAAGATCCACGAAAACAAAGATGTTTTAAACTATCTGGAACAACATGGCATTCTGGAAATAAAAAAATTCAATGATGTTTACGATTATGAGAAAGAACTTTACGAGCTTCAAGTCAAGCTCTTAAAGCTTCAATATGAAATCATTGAAAAAGGAAAACGGGTCCTTATTATTTTTGAAGGTAGGGACGCTGCGGGTAAAGGTGGTACAATAGGCCGCATAACCCAATATCTAAATCCCAAAAAGGTACGCGTTGTTGCATTGCCCAAACCAACCGAAGAGGAAGCTGGACAATGGTATTTTCAACGATATATCAAACAGCTCCCTAATGCCGGCGAAATTGTGATTTTTGACCGTAGCTGGTATAACAGAGCTGTTGTTGAACCTGTATTTGGATTTTGCTCCAAGGAGCAACATGAGCTGTTTATGAACCAGGTCCCTGAATTTGAGAAGCAGTTAATCGATGATGGCATCATCCTTATCAAATTATTCCTGAACGTCAGCAAAGAAGAGCAAGCCGAAAGGTTAAAAGAGCGAAAAGAAGATATCCTAAAACAATGGAAAATCGGTGTGCTAGACCAGCAGGCACAGGAGAAATGGGATGTATATACGGGCTATATTGAGGATTTATTTAAAAAGACAAGTACAAAAAAATCGCCTTGGCTAGAAATCGCGAAAGATAATAAGAAAAAGGCTCGCCTGGCGTCCTTCAGACTTATTATCAATGCTCTTGTTGGAAGTGAACAGGAAAAAATAGATTCTTTCGTCACAAAACACGATTAAAGGTCTGTCGATTAGGAAAGGTACAATTATAACAAACAGGAGGAAAAGTATTTCCTCCTGTTTGTTATAATGGCAGAACGAATTAGGACACCAGAACTGTAGTTTCTATTTTAGGTCCTGCTGCGTGCACCGAGGGTGGCATCTCATTATTGAATTTTTCAAAATTCGAAATAAACAGCTTCGCCAGGCGTTTTGCCTGCATGTCATAAGCCTCGTCATTGTTCCATAAGCCTCGCGCATCTAAAATTTGTGCAGGAACATGCTCTCCACAGCTCGTTGGATACTCCAGTCCAAAAATATTGTGCTTGTTGAAGTGAGACTCCAGCAGTGAACCATCTATTGCTGCTCGAATTAGCGATCGCGTATAATTTAGCTTAATACGTCTGCCTATTCCGTAAGGACCGGCAATCCAGCCCGTGTTCACTAACCAAACTTTGATATTGCGATTTTGCTCTAGTTTTGAACGCAGCAAAGCCGCATATTTTGAAGGATGAAGCGGCAAAAATGCCTGTCCAAAACAGGTTGAAAATGCTGCTGTAGGCTCCTTTACCCCTACCTCTGTACCCGCGACCTTTGCTGTATAACCACTAACGAAATGATATACTGCCTGATCGATGGTCAACAATGAAATGGGAGGAAGTACACCAAAAGCATCTGCCGTCAGGAAAAAAATATTTTCAGGTTCACGACCAATACCGCTCATTTCGGCATTTTCCATGAAATCTATTGGATAGGATACGCGGGTATTTTCCGTCTTGCTAATATCGTTGTAATCAGGTCGATCAAATTCATCCAAAACAACATTTTCAAGCAGAGACCCAAAACGAATTGCGTGAAAAATCTCAGGCTCTTTGTCCTCCGATAAACCTACACATTTGGCATAGCAGCCACCTTCGAAATTGAATATTCCCTTTTCGCTCCATCCATGCTCGTCATCACCGATCAACTTTCTATTTCTATCAGCTGACAAGGTCGTCTTCCCTGTACCCGAAAGTCCAAAAAACAAAGCAGTCTCCCCTTCTTTCGAAGTATTCGCCGAACAGTGCATAGAAAGCACATTATGCTGAAATGGCAAAATAAAGTTCAATATTGAAAAAATGCTCTTTTTAATCTCCCCTGTATAACCGGTCCCTGCAATCAGAACTATCTTTTTTGTAAAATCAATCGCAACAAAATTTTCGTTGATAATGCCATATTGATGCGGCTCTTCGATAAGCAGCGTCGGGGCAGCTAAAATCGACCAAGCAGGCTGAGCATCCAAATTTGGTTCCGGACGCAGAAACAGGTTATTGGCAAATATACTTTGATAAGCTGTCTCCGTAACAACACGCAAATCTATTTGATAAGCTGGGTCAGCCCCTGCAGCACAATCTCTTACATAGATGATTTTATTACTTAAGTGAGCAGCTACTTTCGAAAATAGTGCTTCAAAATTAGCCGGAGACATCCGTTGATTGATTTCTCCCCACCAAACGCTATCTTTTGTTAAAGAATCTTCGACCAGAAACCGATCTTTTGGCGATCTCCCAGTAAATTTTCCCGTATCAGCAGCGAGTGCTCCCGTATCAGAAAGTCGACCTTCGTGATTTGCTAAGGCATGTTCGACCAATTCAGAAACAGGCAATTGATAAAATACATTTTTTGTACTATCAATTTTTAAATATTTCAAATCAGGCGCGTTTCCAATGTTACCCTTTTTCATATTTTTTGTTTGTTTTAAAATGTGCCCAAATTTAAAGGCATTTTTCGCTAAAAACAAAACTTAATTATCTAAAAATCAAGCTTATTGTACAAAAAACACAAAAACAAAACACTCATTAACAACAACTTACGCAAGTAAAAAAAAATAAACTTTTTAGCATATTTTTTTAGCACATCAATTTATCACTATCAAAAAATATCACATATTTTTCGTAAATTGTTCCAACCTTTACAAATATTAATAAAGTAAAAAAACAGAAGGTGTAACGTCCATCAGCCATTGATCGTTGAAAGTGGCAGCAATGTCCAGGCCGACGGACTAACATGAGTAAAGATAAAGAGATGAAATAGCTAGAATTGTAGCACGAACACGGAAGAGCACAGGGTGGCTTTCATGCTATCTGACAAATAATTGCTTGTGCTTAAAATAAACTGGATATGCTATATAACCATTAAAAGACACATAATCTGCGAATGAAATTACATGCTATAGAAACGGGATTTTTTAAACTCGATGGCGGTGCAATGTTTGGCGTTGTTCCAAAGAGTATCTGGAACAAAACAAACCCGGCCGACTCAAACAATATGTGTACCTGGGGAAACCGCCTGCTCCTCATCGAGGACAGTAATCGATTAATGCTGGTCGATACAGGACTGGGAGACAAACAGAATGAAAAATTCTTCAGCTATTATTATCTTCACGGCGATGCAACGCTGGATAAATCATTAAAAAATATTGGATTTAACAGAAGCGATATCACCGATGTCATCCTTACACACCTACACTTTGACCATTGCGGCGGCGCTATAGTGCGCGAAGGTGAACAGCTGGTTCCGGCTTTTAAAAATGCTCATTTTTGGAGCAATAGTGACCATTGGTCTTGGGCGACCGATCCTAACCCGCGCGAAAAAGCTTCTTTCTTAAAAGAGAACATTTTACCGATACAGGAGAGCGGACAATTAAAATTTGTCGAAGATCATCAAAATCCTTTTGGAAACAATATCGCTATCCGTTATGCACACGGCCATACAGAAGCTATGATGTTGCCACAGATACAGTATAAAGGCAAAACAATCCTCTATATGGCGGATCTATTGCCTTCGGTGGGACATATTCCCATTCCTTATGTTATGGGTTATGATGTCAGACCCCTCGTGACCATGGAGGAACGCAACAGCTATTGGAATGAGATCGTCGATAATGAATACATCTTATTTTTCGAACACGATCCCATACATGAATGCTGTACACTTCAACGTACTGAAAAAGGTATCCGGGTAAAGGATATTTTCAAACTAGGCGAGATTTAGCTGGTCTTTTTAAAGAAGATCAAATAGGATATGAAAAAGGATAAACAAAAAAGGCTACTTTGAAAGTAGCCTTTTTTTGTTTCATGAATATGTTTAGAATCTAAAGCCCAAAGCCCAATAATTCTCAAAAAACCATATTTGTTGGGATGCTTTATCTACCCCTCTTCTTCCTGTTGTACGAATGTTTGTTAAATCAGTCCAGCCCGTTTTGAAGTTCCCCTGAAGATAGAGTCCTTTATAAAAACGGTAGTGCAAACCAACTTTTGCCGAAGCACCATAACCCGCAATGTTCCAAAAGTGGTTGGCCCCTTCGCCAAAAAGATGCACGTCGGAACGAGGAATCAATAGACCTACATCCACACCAGATTCCATTGTCAGCACCTGTTGACCTTTGCGATTATTGATGATGTCATCATAACGCTCCAGACCTACTGAGGCAAAGTTATAACCATCTGTATGCTCAAATGTCAGCATAGCAGAGTCTACAGTAATCAATTCACCGTTATATTGACCGGCGCGGTTTCCCGTCGGGATACCAGGATTAGAAATTTCTTCACCGATAAAACCGGAAATTTTCACCTGCTGCGGAATATCGACCACATATTTCATATGATCCCATCCCAATGAAATTGAATAATTATCTTTGATATAATAACCAAAGTGCAGATTAAATTGTGGAATAGTTAACCGGCTTGGATCAAAATACGTCGAACCAAATTTAGTTGGCCTATCACCCGCTTTTACATCATGGAGTATAAAGTCATAATTAGGACCCGTAAAATGAATATCTGATTTTGCGTAAGAAGAGAAGTTGTACCCCCAAAAGAAGAAGAATTTGCCCTTGTTACTTTCTGTTCTCAAATTTTTCGGTTTGAAAATGCTTTTTCCTATCTCAGGATTTTCTTGGGCAAATAAGGCAGAAACACTTAATGCAAGTGCTCCAATCGTTAAAAATATTTTTCTCATATCGGTGCTAAAAACGTTGGGCAAAAGTACCTGCATTCTATTTTATAAGCAAATAAAATCAATGGGAATTGGAAAAATATGACGAAGATCACAGAAATGTCATTCCACGCCAGAAACGAAAAAAGCTGCCTTCCAGGAAAGCAGCTTTTCATTTATTTTATTTCCAAGGAATTGTTACCCTTGATTTTTACGAATGATATTCAAAGCCCCACCAGCTTTAAACCATTCAATTTGTTGCGCGTTGTAGGTATGGTTCGCCAAAATCTCTTCTTGCGTTCCGTCGGCATGATGTAATACAAGTGTTAAAGGTTTACCTGGTGCAAATGTTGTCAAGCCGAGAATATCAATGGTATCATTTTCCTGAATCTTGTTATAATCGTCTTTGTTTGCAAAAGTTAATCCCAACATACCTTGTTTTTTCAAGTTCGTTTCGTGAATACGTGCGAAAGATTTAACTAAAACAGCACGAACACCCAAATGACGAGGTTCCATCGCAGCATGCTCGCGGGAAGAACCTTCACCGTAGTTTTCATCACCGACTACAATTGAACCAATACCGTGTGCTTTATAGTCCCGCTGTGTTGCAGGAACAGGACCATATTCGCCTGTGAGTTGATTTTTAACGCTATCAGTCTTCTCATTGAAGAAATTCAAAGCGCCAATCAACATGTTGTTTGAAATATTATCTAAGTGACCACGGTATTTCAACCAAGGACCAGCCATTGAAATATGGTCAGTAGTACATTTACCTTTTGCCTTAATCAATAATTTCAACCCTTTCAAATCCGTACCTTCCCATGGCGCAAAAGGCTCCAACAGTTGAAGACGATCAGAAGTAGGAGCTACATCAACCACCACCGAACTACCATCAGCCGCAGGTGCTTGATATCCAGGATCATCTACCGCAAAGCCTTTCGTTGGCAACTCATCCCCTACAGGCGGATCTAGCTTCACTTGTTCACCTTTATTGTTTGTCAAGGTATCAGTTACCGGATTGAAACCCAAATCACCAGAAATCGCGATTGCAGCTACCAATTCTGGCGATGCAACAAATGCATAAGTATTTGGATTGCCATCTGCACGTTTTGCAAAGTTACGATTGAAAGAATGAACGATTGTATTTTTCTCTTGTTTATCGGCACCTACACGATCCCACATACCGATACAAGGACCACATGCATTGGTAAAAATTGTCGCATTGAGGTCTTCAAAAGTTTTCAGCAAACCATCACGATCAGCCGTAAAACGTACTTGCTCTGACCCTGGATTAATACCAAATTCAGCTTTTGTAATCAATCCTTTATCAACTGCTTGTTTTGCAATGGAGGCAGCACGGGATAAATCTTCATAAGAAGAGTTTGTACACGAACCGATCAATCCCCATTCCACTTGCAATGGCCAGCCATTCTTTTCAGCTTCTTCGCGCATGCGCGAAACTGGTGTATACAAATCTGGTGTAAAAGGACCATTTAGAGAAGGCTCCAGCTCAGATAGATTGATTTCTATTAACTGATCAAAATACTGCTCAGGATTAGCATAAACTTCGGCATCCGCTGTCAGGTGCTCTTTAATCACATTTGCCGCATCCGCCACTTCGGCACGACCGGTAGCACGTAAATAACGCTCCATGGATTCGTCGTACCCAAAAGTTGAGGTTGTCGCACCAATTTCAGCGCCCATGTTACAGATTGTTCCTTTTCCTGTACAAGATAAAGACTCCGCACCTTCGCCAAAATATTCAACGATAGCACCTGTTCCGCCTTTTACAGTCAAGATACCTGCAACTTTCAAGATCACGTCTTTTGCTGCAGCCCATCCGCTGAGCTTACCCGTCAATTTTACACCGATCAGCTTAGGAAACTTAAGCTCCCAAGGCAAACCTGCCATAACATCACAAGCATCAGCTCCACCCACACCGATCGCAACCATTCCTAAACCGCCGGCGTTCACCGTATGCGAGTCTGTTCCGATCATCATACCGCCTGGAAAAGCATAGTTTTCCAAAACAACCTGGTGAATAATACCTGCTCCGGGTTTCCAGAAACCGATACCATACTTATTGGACACAGAACTCAAAAAGTTAAATACTTCAGAGCTTTCGTTTTTAGCTCGTGCTAAATCTTTGTCTGCTCCTTCTTTCGCCTGAATCAGGTGATCACAGTGTACAGTAGAAGGAACTGCTACCTTTGGACGCCCAGCTTGCATAAATTGCAATAATGCCATCTGTGCAGTTGCATCCTGCATAGCAACGCGATCTGGAGCAAAGTCGACGTAAGAAACGCCACGTTTGTAATCTTCAGTAGCATTGCCATCCCAAAGGTGGGCATACAAAATTTTCTCAGATAAAGTCAAAGGTTTGTTAACCACTTGACGAGCCGCAGCAATGCGCTCGTCATATTGGCTATAGACCTTTTTAATCATATCTATATCAAAAGCCATATCTCTCTAATTTATGTTGTTTAATTAAGTTACTAAACCCTAATCACTCATTATTTTGTTGGAATAGGCGCAAACTTTGTCAAGTTAATGCCTTCCACAGCAGCTTTATATTCTTCGATATTCGGAATACGGCCCAAGATCGCTGAAAGAACAACAACTGGAGTTGATGCTAATAAAGACTCCCCTTTTTTACCATCCCTGTCTTCAACCACACGTCCTTGGAATAAGCGTGTTGAAGTAGCCATTACCGTGTCACCTTTAGCTGCTTTTTCCTGGTTACCCATACAAAGGTTACAACCCGGGCGTTCCAAGTACATAATATTCTCGTATTCAGTACGTGCAGTACTTTTTGGTAAAGCATCGCTAAATTCGAATCCAGAGTATTTTTGTAAGAATTCCCAATCGCCTTCAGCTTTCAGTTCATCAATGATATTGTACGTTGGAGCTGCAACGACCAAAGGAGCTTCAAATGTAACGACACCTTTTTGCTGTTCAATGTTTTTCAACATCTTCGATACAATTTTCAAATCGTCTTTGTGAACCATACAAGAACCGACGAAACCTAAGTCTACCTTTTTGTTTCCACCATAGTACGAAAGGTCGCGAATTGTATCGTGCGTATAACGTTTGGAAACATCCGCATTATTCACATCCGGGTCAGCAATCATTGGTTCTTCAATGATATCCAGATCAATAACAACTTCTGCATAATATTTCGCATTGGTATCTGGAGTTAAAGCAGGCTTAGCACCAGATTTAATTTCCTCAATACGTTTATTCGCCTTGTCAATTAAGCCTTGCAAAACGTTGTTTTTGTTTTCCATGCCTTTATCGATCATAATCTGGATACGGTTTTTAGCGATCTCCAATGATTCGATCAATGTATTATCCTGTGAAATACAAATAGAAGCTTTCGCCTTCATTTCTGCAGTCCAGTCAGTAAAAGTAAATGCCTGATCGGCTAAAAGCGTTCCGATATGAACTTCAATAATTCTGCCTTGGAAAACGTTCTCGCCAGCAAATTGCTGCAGCATCTGTGCTTGTGTAGCATGAACCACATCACGGAAATCCATGTGTTCTTTCATACTGCCTTTAAATGTAACTTTTACCGATTCTGGGATTGGCATAGAAGCTTCACCTGTCGCTAAAGCTAGCGCCACCGTACCAGAGTCAGCACCAAAAGCAACACCTTTAGACATACGGGTATGTGAATCACCTCCGATAATGATCGCCCATTCATCAATTGTAATATCATTTAATACCTTATGAATAACGTCTGTCATCGAATGATATACACCTTGAGGGTCACGTGCTGTGATCAATCCAAAGTCATTCATAAATTTCATCAGTTTTGGAATATTCGCTTGTGCTTTTTTATCCCAAACCGATGCCGTATGACAACCCGATTGATAAGCGCCGTCTACAGTAGGTGCAATTACAGTCGCAGCCATTGCTTCAAGCTCCTGCGCTGTCATCAAACCTGTTGTATCCTGAGAACCAACAATATTTACTTTAACGCGAACGTCAGAACCGGCATGTAACACTTTACCTGGAGTTACACCAACCGCATTTTTATTAAAAATTTTCTCTACAGCAGTCAACCCTTGTCCTTCAATCGTGATTTCTTTTGATGGAGCAAACACTGTAGGTGCCTGAATGCCCAGCGTAGCAGCGGCAAAAGTCTGTATCTTTTTACCGAAAACGATCGCATAAGAACCACCCGCTTTGATAAATTCCATTTTTTGTGGAGTCAAAGCTTTGGAAATATCGATCAGCTCCTGCTCGCCATTATATAATTTTTTAGTCTTGGTATTGATTGTTAAGACAGTACCTGTAGCGACAGAATAAGCTTCTTCAAGGATTGGCTCATTTTTCTCGTTACGGATTACGTTACCATTTTCATCCACTTTCTTCACCCAGTTTTTAAGGTCTATACCGATACCTCCGGTCACATCCACTGTGGTCAAGAAAATAGGTGAGATACCATTTGTACCGCCTACAATTGGTGCGATGTTCACAAAAGGAACATAAGGACTCGCTTGTTTACCCGTCCATAATGCAACGTTGTTGACACCCGACATACGAGATGACCCCACACCCATTGTTCCTTTCTCAGCAATTAACATGACACTTTTACCAGGGTGTTGCGCCTGTAACTCAACGATCTGTTGCTGTGCTTCAGGTGTGATCATACATTTTCCATGTAATTCACGATCTGAACGCGAGTGCGCCTGGTTACCTGGCGACAATAAATCTGTCGAGATATCACCTTCACCAGCGATAAAAGTAATCACCTGAATTTCCTCAGCAACCTCAGGCAGTTTTGTGAAAAACTCTGCTTTTGCGTAGCTTTCTAAAATATCTTTTGCAACCTCATTGCCTTGTTCAAAAGCTTCTTTCAAACGAGCGGTATCCGCGTCATATAAGAAAACTTGTGTTTTAAGAACCTCAGCCGCCTGTTTTGCAATAGCTAGGTCTGTACCCAAAGCCAGGTCCAATAAAACCTTGATTGAAGGACCACCCTTCATATGTGACAACAATTCAAAAGCGAAATCAGGTGTAATTTCAGCAACAACTGATTCACCCAAAACAATTTCCTTTAGGAATTGTGCTTTAACACCCGCTGCAGGCGTAGTACCCGGCAACGTATTGTAAATAAACAATCTTAAAGATTCAGCTCTATTTTCATTGTTTAAATCTTTAATCTGGGCAATTACCTCACTTAGTAATTCTGCTCCGTCAATAGGCTTAGGATGTAATCCTTGGCCTTCTCGTTCTACAACCTCTTGTACGTAATCGTTGTAAATACTCATAGATATCTATCTTTCTATTTTATGGGCAGCATAAAAACACCTATGTCTTTCTACACTACCATGTCTGTAATATAATTAAGCTAATACGCCATCTATCAGGTCCTCCCTGACAAATCACAAATTAGCCCTTCCACTTCATGTTTTGAAGCTGATCTATTTGTCGTAAATCAACTTGTATGACTAATTACAAAAATAGTGAAAATCCAACTTTAAACGCATGCATTCCATTTATTTAAATCAATTTGGAATTGTTCTAAACAGCATTTATGCAATCCTGCCATCTTTTTTTGAAATCCGCTATATTGTATTTATTTCTTTCAAAAAAAAGGTGATTTAAATTATTAAATCACCTTTTCGTTTTATATACTTTCTACAGTTATATCAATGTCTTTTAATGCTTTCACGGTTTCTAGAGGATCAGTCGCGTTGAATACAAATGAACCTGCCACCAGCACATCTGCTCCGGCTTTCAATAACTGTGCTGCATTCGCAGTCGTTACTCCCCCATCGATTTCAATCAGCAGACCATCATTCACTCCCTGTGCCATGGTCCTTAGTTCCTGTACCTTGGCATAGGTATTTGGAATAAATTTCTGACCGCCGAACCCTGGATTGACCGACATAATACAAACCAAGTCGAGATCCGCAAGAACATCTTTTAAAAGTGCTACTGGCGTATGAGGATTCAATGCAACGCCTGCCTTACAGCCCAATTCTTTAATAGCAGCCAGTGTACGATGCAAATGTGTACAGGCCTCGTAGTGCACGGTAATGATTGCTGCACCTGAGTCTTTACATACCTGCAGATAACGGTCTGGATCAACAATCATCAAATGTACATCCAAAGGTTTAGCAGCATGTTTTGCAATAGCCTGCATAACTGGAAATCCAAAAGAGATATTTGGAACGAAAACACCGTCCATAATATCAATATGAAACCAATCTGCCTCACTGTTGTTTACCATGATGATATCATCGTATAATTTTGCAAAGTCTGCAGCAAGAACGGATGGTGCAATTAGATGTGATTTTGTTGACATGTTGTATTTTTTTTGCAAAGATAACAAGTATTTTTTGTTCATCACAGCGTTTACCCGATTTAATACCTATAAACGACAATTGGCTGAAGCTGCAGAAAATAATTATAATTACATTTGTATATTAACATGATAATAAAATACAGCTCACCGTGGGAAGACTAAAAATAAAATACAGAAGAGAATTAAATACAACGGAGAACCTCGTCCGAAAAATTGGATTAATACTTATCACCATTATTCTGATCTGTATATTCCTTCCCAAACAACCTCGTTTTCGCTATGAATTCCAAAAGGGAAAAGTATGGAATCATGAGAATCTGATATCACCCTATAATTTTGCCATATTAAAAACGCAGGAGGAATTGAATGCGGACAAGAAAAGTATCTTAAACACGATTCAACCGATTTATAATGCCAATACGACAACAAGTAAAGAGCAAATTGATCAGTTCAACACGGATCTGGCCGAAAAGTGGCAAAGCAGCAAATTAGATACAACGCATGAAAATATAGTAGATTATAGAAATGCCGGTAATGCCATCTTAAGCCATCTCTATGGCAAAGGCATTCTGTCATTGAACAATCGGTTTCAGAACCGCAGCAACGACAAATCTCCAGCTTCCAAGCATTACAACTTTACACTGATCCAGGACAAAGTTGCCAGCCAAAAAAACACAGCCGACTGTTACACCATCGAAAGCTCTTATGGTTATATGGATGAGATTATGCCCAAATTGACCAAGATAAAGCAAAAGAGCTGGCTGGAGGAAACTTTAAAAAATTACATTACCATTAACTACATCTACAACGATCAACAAACAGAAGCTTTAGAACAAAATGCCATTGCAAACATATCTGCTACGCGCGGTGTGGTCCAAAAAGGAGAACTGATCGCTGAAAAAGAGAAAATAATTTCCAATGAAACCTACCAAAAACTTGAGTCATTACGCAAGGTATATGAAGATGAAGGCAAGATCAGTGGAAATCAAAACTATGTGACCTTAGGGCAATTTCTGATTATCTCGCTCGCCTTGTCTATCTTGATGGTATTCCTTTTTCTTTTCCGTAAGGACATCTATTTTAACAATAGGTTGCTGGTCATTATCATGATTGTGATCATTGGTATGCTCGCTGTCCTATCTTGGGCGATCAAAATCAAGATTCCTAATCTCTACTATATCCCATTTTGCGCCGTCCCCATTATTATTCGTATTCTATTTGATACACGTGTAGCACTCAATATCCATCTGCTGATGGTTCTGCTAGCAGGTCTTTTTGTACCGAATAGTTTTGAGTTTGTCTTTTTACAATTTATGGCGGGGATAGTTGCGATCTATAGTATTAAAACATTGGTCAAACGAGAGCAGCTGTTCATTTCCTCGGCTATTATCCTCGGTACCTATTGGATTGCTTACATTGGCTTGGTCGTTACGAGAAATGGATCTATAGACACCATTTACTGGTCCGACCTCCTTCCCTTTTTCGTAAGTGTCATGATTACCTTGTTGGCTTATCCAATGATCTATGCATTCGAAAAGTTATTTGGTATTGTATCTGATCTAACACTCATGGAGCTTACCAATAGTAACTCCAAGTTATTGCGGGAGCTCTCTTTTAAAGCTCCGGGAACATTTCAACACTCCTTACAGGTGGCTAATCTAGCGGAAGCCGCTATCTACAAAATTGGCGGGAATCCGCTGTTGGTCCGCGCCGGAGCCCTGTACCACGATATCGGGAAATTGACAAATCCCCAGTTTTTCATCGAGAATCAGAAGACAGAAAAAAATCCGCATGATGAGCTTTCACCGGAACAAAGTGCACAGATTATTATATCACATGTCATCAAAGGCGTCGATATCGCCAAAAAACATCAATTGCCTGACGTGATCCTTGATTTTATCCGCACACACCACGGAACAACGCGTGTTGACTATTTTTATAACGTTTTTGTCAAGAACAACCCCGATAAACTGGTTGACGAGTCTTTATTTACCTACCCCGGACCTATTCCTTTTTCCAAGGAAACAGCTGTACTTATGATGGCGGATTCGGTCGAAGCCGCATCCCGTGCATTAAAAGAACCATCTGAAGAGTCTATCAATAACCTTGTCGATAAAATTATCGAACATAAATTGATGCGGGGGCAGTTCAATAACAGTAACATTACGCTAAAAGATATCACCGAATCTGCAGTTATTTTTAAAGCAATGCTCAAAAGTATCTACCATGTTCGGGTAGATTATGATTTAAGCAAAAAAACAATGTAATTTTAATTGTCAAACAACAAATTGAATTTCAAACGCTTATTGCAACGTTACATTTTTTTTGCATTTTTTTTAGTATTTAGACTTTGCAGAATCAAATAATTGCCTTATGTTTGCAATGTCAAAACGAGGAAGGGTGCCTGAGTGGCCGAAAGGAACAGTTTGCTAAACTGTCGTACTGGAAACGGTACCGCGGGTTCGAATCCCGCCTCTTCCGCAGACAAAAGCGCTTTCAGAGGATTCAGAAAGCGCTTTTTTTGTTTCTGGTGGGAAAACAGCACCAAAAACAGGGATCATACCGAAAGTTTGGGGGAGGAGAAGTTTTTAAGCATACAATTTCATTACTCTATATAGGAAGAATGTGGTGTCTCTTACACCGCGAAAG